>CAVECU010000026.1:0-13321 GCA_963614015.1 uncultured Eubacteriales bacterium | reverse complement strand
CCATAATCCTTCTCGATCTTGTCGATCGTCGCCTGCAGAGCCTTGAGCTTCCCTGAATCCACCCCGGCACCGCTGTCCTTTACTGCTTCTTTAGCCATAATGTATAATTTTTTGATATGTGATGCAGATTCCTCCGCATCAAGACAAAGGTAGCAAACAAGTGGAATTATTTCAATATACCCCGGGGCAATCTGTCGTCAAAAAACACTAAATTTGCACTATGTGCAAAGAGAAAAAGATCAAGCTTCTGGGCAAGACTCCCGATGAGCTGAAAGCCATTGCCGCTGAATGCGGAATGCCGTCTTTCGCGGGAGGCCAGATAGCCCGCTGGATATACAGGAACAAGGTCAGGACGATCGGGGAGATGACCAATCTCTCCAAGGCCGGAAGAGAGCGGCTGTCAGAAAAATATGAAGTGGGAGTATCCGCCCACGCGGATTGCGCGGTGTCATCCGACGGGACCAGAAAATACCTTTTCCCCGTCACCTGCTCGCATCTGAAGGGCCTTGACGCCATAGAATCCTCGGAGCCGGGGAAGACTGAGAGCAGCTTTGTAGAGGCCGTGATGATCCCGGACATGGACAGGAAGACATTGTGCGTATCCTCGCAGGCAGGCTGCCGGATGGGATGCAAGTTCTGCATGACAGGCCGGCAGGGTTTCCACGGCAATCTGTCCGCAGCCGACATCCTGTCCCAATTCATCGCCGTGGAAGAGTCGGAAGATCTGACAGGGGCGGTATTCATGGGTATGGGAGAGCCGCTGGACAACTACGAAAACGTCAAGCGTGCCATCGACGTGCTGACCGCCGACTGGGGATTCGCCTGGAGTCCCAAGCGCATCACCCTGTCGAGCATAGGCGTTCTCCCGAATCTGCGCAGATACCTTGAAGAGACGAAATGCCACCTGGCCATAAGCATGCACGACCCGTTCCCGGAGGAAAGGTCGGCTCTGATGCCCGTGCAGAAAGCCTATGCGCTGAACGATGTACTGGAGCGCATCAGAAAATACGATTTCTCCGGCCAGCGCCGAGTCAGCTTCGAATACACGATGTTCGCCGGGCTCAACGATGACAAGCGTCACGCAGACGGGATCATAAAGCTGCTCAAAGGGTTGGAATGCAGGGTGAATCTCATCCGCTTCCACCGCATTCCGGATTTCCCTTACATATCATCCTCCGAGAGTATCATGGAATCATTCCGCGACAGGCTGTCCCGTGCCGGGATAACAGCCACAATCCGCGCTTCCCGAGGCGAGGACATCCTCGCCGCCTGCGGCATGCTGGCAGGAAAGCACGAGCATACTAAGAAGCACGAGCATACTAACAGGACATTATCAAGATGAACACATTACTCCGGAAAAGCATTTTATCCGCAGCGGCGCTGGCATTGATCCCGGCGCTGCGCTGCCTCGCCTTGGTACCCGACATTTCCGAGGACATCTCCGCTGCACCGCATCAGGACTGGAGCATCGGCGTTGACCCGAAGAAAGACTCCGTTGACCTGAAAGAATTTCAGGACTATCTGGCCGGAATACGCAAGACGCGTCCTACGGTGGCGCTGGTGCTGAGCGGCGGCGGGGCCAAGGGAGCCTCGCACATCGGCGTGCTGGAGTATCTGGAGTCCGAGGGCATTCCGGTGGATGTGGTTCTGGGCACGAGCATGGGCGGACTCATAGGAGGCCTGTTCTCGCTGGGGTACAGCGCAGTCGAGATGGATTCGCTGATCCGCACGATCAACTGGAACACGGCCCTCACCGACAATGTGCCGAGAAGCTACATCTCCTACAGGGGCAAGAAATATCGGGAGAAATTCCTGCTGTCATTCCCGTTCTACTACGCCAAGCAGGACTATCTCGAAAAATTGGAAATGGACATCCAGTATGCCGGAGCCGAGAACAAGCACAGCCGGATCCATTTCGGCGCGGGCAAGGACGATGCGACTGATCTGGTGAAGAGCAACCTTCTAGGAAGTCTCCCGTCAGGGTTTGCGTTCGGTCAGAATGTCAACAATATAATCAGCTCGTATTCAGTAGGATACCAAGACAGTACAGACTTCGTCGATCTCCCCGTTCCGTTTGTGTGCGTAGCCACAGAAATGGTGACCGCACGCCCGAAAATATGGTTCGGAGGCAAGATCAACACCGCCTTGCGCTCGACGATGTCCATCCCGGGAGTGTTCGCTCCGGTCAAGGTGGACGGCATGGTGCTGGTGGACGGAGGCATGAGGAACAATTATCCCACGGATCTGGCGAAGAAAATGGGGGCCGACATCATCATAGGCGTGGACCTCTCATCCGGATTCAGGGACTACAGCGGCCTGAACAACCTCGGGGACATCATATCCCAGGGCGTGGACATGCTCGGACGGGCGTCATACGAGAACAATGTCAGCATCCCCGATGTCACCATAAAGCCGTATCTTCCGGAATTCAACATGATGAGCTTCGATGACAAGAGCATCGACATCATCATCCGCCGCGGAAGGGAAGCCGCGATGGTGCAATCCCGCAGTCTGGACAGCATCAAATCCGTAATCGGCGATGCCAGACCACGGCTCCGGAACCGCAAGGCGATAGACATCAACAAGAACGCCGTCATGATCTCCAAAGTGGAAATCAAAGGCGTGTCCGACAAGGAGTCTCTGTTCCTCATGGACAAGATCGGAATCCGTCCGAACACGAGAGTCGACAACGGCGAGATCGAAGATGCAGTGGCGACGATCTTCGGAACGCAGGCATTTGACTACGTGACCTACGAGCTTGAGGGGACGCACGAGCCTTTCGGGCTGACTCTGCACTGCAAGAGAGGTCCCGTACATCAGATAGGGATGAGCGGCAGGTTCGACTCGGAAGAGATCGTGTCAGTCCTGCTGAACCTCGGGATCAACGCCCACAAGCTGCAGGGGCACTGTCTGGATCTGACAGGCAAGGTCGGGACCAACCCATATGCCGGCATCCACTATTATGTAAGCAGTCCGAAGGGGCCGACATTCAATATCACATCTTCCGTCAAATGGGTGGACCGCAACAAGTTCAAGCTTGGGACGAGCGACTACAACGTGGCCTATGCCAATATCCGCGAGGAGATGTATCTCTCCAATATCCAGTGGCGCAACCTCGACTGCCGGGCGGGAGTCAGGAGCGACTATTTCAAGCTCAACAAGGTGATGACGGACAAGGTGTCCGGCGATTACGACCTCGGCGGGTTGTCAAACAATTACTTCTCCTTGTTCGGAGACATCAGCGCCGACACTTTTGACGACGGATACTTCCCGACAAAAGGCTTCTCGCTCAATGTGGGCTACGAATGGTTCTTCGCCGGGATGAAGCAGAAAATAGATCAGTTCCATGTAGTCACGCTGGGGTTCAAGACCGTGGCAAATATGGATTTCTTCGCCATAATCCCCTCTCTCACCGCAAGATACATGTTCGGTGGAGATCCCGCCCTGCCGTATATGAACCTTATGGGAGGCTCCCTGGCGGGCCGCTATCTGGACCAGCAGATACCGTTCATCGGCATCAACTATGCATCGTCCATGATGAATCTCCTCACGGTCGCAAGGACTGATTTCAGGTTCAGACTGTTCAAGAACAACTATCTCACGGCGATGGTCAACTACGCCTGCTCTTTTTCGGAGCTTGAAGACATCACGAATGCCCACAAGATCTACGGCCTTCTCGGTGCAGGAGTCAAATATTCCTACAATTCCATCATAGGACCGATGGAATTCGACCTCCATTGGCGTTCCAGAAACAGAAAGGCGGGAGCTTATTTCAGCATCGGACTTTCATTCTGACGGAGACAGGCTGCGTCGGACAATCAGCACAGAAAGAATTTGAACAGCGAATTGTACACAAAGGTGCTCCGGAGGATGCAGAATCTCTGCTCCGGACGGGAATATTGCACGGGCGAAATATATGCGAAGGCATCGAAGCTGTCAGAGGGTGATGGGGAGGTGGCGGATGCCGTCCTGGAATCTCTGAAAGCGGACAAATTCGTGGACGACCTGCGCTACGCATCCGCATTCGCAAGGGACAAGTCCGCTCTGTCCGGCTGGGGACGGAGCAAGATATCCTATGCATTGAAATTCAAAGGGATTGACGGAGAGACGATAGCTCTCGCCCTGCAGGAAATCGACACGGAAGCAGCCGGAAAGAAACTGGACGGCGTGCTGGCCGCAAAGTACAGGACACTGTCCGGAGACCCTCAGAGGAAGCTGAAGCTCATACGTTTCGCCCTCGGCAGGGGCTACAGCTACCACGAAGTAAAGGCTGCCATAAGCAGGATTGCCGGCGGCGGAGAGGGACTTATCTGACCTGAATCGGCATGGTGGCGTCAGACTTTCCGGATACCGTAGGGCAGTTCTTGAGGGACAGCGGATTCGCCGTCTCGGAGTGCGGATGCAGCGGACTCCGCGTACTGAAGACAAGGGGGCTGTCCGGAAAGGATGTCATCATAGTGCCGCTCCCGGCCGCAAACATCTCTCCGGAGGAAGCGGAACGGATGCACACCGCTGCGGAAACCTGTCTTGAGACCATCTCCGCCGGCAATCATACCGAGGGTCAGAACTCCGCACATATCATTGTCGCAGAAGATATTTGGCGCTCCAGAGGCGAGATGGTCCGGCCTCGGCTGCTCGCACAGCTGGGAATATTCACATCAATCTTCGCACGCAACACCGAGGTGAGGAGGATAGACAAGCGGACGGCGGCGGATTTCCTCGACAGATGGCACACTTACGCCGATGCGTCCTGCCGCTACAGATATGGGCTGTTCACAGGGGACGGCACGCTTGTCGCCGTATCCTGTTTTTCCCCGCCCCGGACTTGGGACAAGGGCGGTTCCGCGATACGATCCTGCGAATGGATCCGCTATGCGTCACTGCCCGGAGTGAGAGTCGCCGGTGGGATGGGAAAGATGCTGAAAGCATTTGTCCGGGAAGTCCGCCCGGATGACATAATGAGCTACGCCGACAGGGAATGGACTGACGGAAGCGTCTATGAGAAGCTCCATTTCGTCCGCGAAGGCTTCCGGCCGCCTGTCATGTTCCTCATCGACAGGGTCACATTTGTACGCAGCCGGATGCTCCGGAAGCATTCGGGGCCCGATGCTGCGGATGCTTCCGTTCACGAATCCGACGGAGGACATTTTTTCCATATCAATCTCGGCAGCATCAAATACAGGCTGAAGCTCACCGCCTACTGATGAATGCGGCCGGAGACCCCAACTTCCGCAAGAGGCCCTGAATCCCCACATTTCCATAGGATTTCCGGCGGGCAAGAAGTATCTTTGCATGATGGTCGCAGCCTGGCGGCGGGGGTTAAGAAGCCCTTAAAAGAGGGCGGGTGACAACGGGAGATTATCTCACAACAGATTCATATACAGATGGAAGCTATCGTAAAGACCGATTTTTCATTTCCGGGACAGAAAGGCAAATATGTAGGAAAAGTCCGCGACGTCTATGACATTGATGACAAATATCTGGTAATGGTGGTGTCCGACAGGATCTCCGCATTCGATGTGGTCCTCCCGAAGGGTATTCCATACAAAGGCCAGGTTCTCAATCAGATAGCGGCAAAGTTCCTCGATGCGACATCCGACATTCTCCCCAACTGGAAAATCGCGGTCCCGGACCCGATGGTCACGGTAGGCTACAAATGCGAGCCTTTCAAGGTGGAGATGGTCATCAGGGGTTGCCTCGCAGGGCATTCGTGGAGAGAATACCAGGCCGGCAAGCGCACCTTGTGCGGAGTCTCCCTGCCGGACGGAATGGTCGAAGGCGAACATTTCCCGGAGCCCGTCATCACCCCGTCGGCCAAGGCTTCGGAGGGGCACGATGAGGACATCACAAGAGATGAAATCATCGCCGGAGGGATTGTCCCGGAGGAAGACTATGTCTTGATGGAAAAATACACCCGCGCCATATTCAAGAGGGGTCAGGAGATCGCGGCCGAGATGGGGCTTATCCTTGTGGATACGAAATACGAATTCGGCAAAAGGGACGGCCGGATCTATCTTATGGACGAGGTGCACACGCCGGACTCTTCCAGATATTACTATGCCGACGGCTACGAGGAGCGTCTTCGCAAAGGCTTGAAGCAGAGGCAGCTGTCCAAGGAGTTCGTACGTGAATGGCTTATGGCCGGAGGCTTCAGCGGGCAGGAAGGGCAGAAAGTTCCGGAGATGACTCCGGAGGTGGTTTCGGACATCACTGAGAGATATGTCGAGCTGTACGAGAAGATAACGGGATCGGAATTCGTCCGCTGCGAATATTCCGCCGCCGCGATCGAAAAGAATGTGACGGAGTATCTGCGTAGGTTGAGGACGCCGCTGGGGCTCGTCTAAAGTCCAGGCCGGAGCTGGCGGGCATGGCCGCCAGCAAATGGAACTGGCCGGAAGTCTGTTTGACTTCCGCTCAAATGGAACTGGCCGGAAGTCTGTTTGACTTCCGGCCAGTTCCATTTGAGCGGAAAACGGGACTCGGACCCGCGACCTTCGGCTTGGGAAGCCAACGCTCTACCAGCTGAGCTATTTCCGCGAAAGAAAGTATTGCAAAGATAGCGGATTTTTTCCGTTATGCAATACCCGGCGGCGAAAGAACTCCAGTTCGGAGACCGGGAGGAGACAACGGCTCTTTTCACTCCAGGACATAGTCCGTTATATTCTTGATCCCGGGGATGCCGAAATATGACTCCGTGATATCACCCTTGAGATAGACTTTGCGCTTAAGATTGCCGGGGTTGACGGCGAGATTGAGCGCATCCCGGACAGAGCCCTTGGGCAGCTGCACCGACAGACAAGACTCCTTGTCGTCCACTGAAGTACGTGCCGCTATCGCGATGTTGGTATCCGACTTGAACGGAGCCTCGAACGAGATCGAGGACGATGTCATGTCTCCGCCCACGATATAGCCGTACACCCACACATCCTCGGCGCCGATTTCCTCCTTGGCCCTGGACACGCTGAGCGCCGCATCCCTGTCCTGGCCGGCCTGACTTCCGGACGATCCGCCTATCGTGTAGCTGTCGCTGATCCATATCCTGGACGTATCGACCTGCAGCTCCACCGCACTGCCGGAAGACACGGCTCCGGCAGGGACAGATATCCCCATCAGCAGAATCTCCCTCGCCTTGAGCTCCCGGCTGAACAGCTGCCGGTCCTCTCCTCCGGTGCTCAGAATCAGCGAAACCTTGCCGGGATTGAAATACGCAATCCGCTTCTCCGAATAGGAATACATCAATTTGCCGTCTTCCGACTTCAGAAACAGGACTCCGTCCGGAAAAGCGTCCAGAAAGCCGGACGCAATCTTGAGCTTTATGCCGCTGTTCATCTGCACACAAACGAGACGGACCGATCCCGTCCCACCGGCAGGGACCACTACGCATTGGTCATCACCGAATTGCGGCTTCGCAAAAGCAGGCGCGGAGAAATTCCCGGACCTGACGCTTACATTGTATGTCCCGGCCGTGACAAGCATATTCTCCGGGGAATCGCCATATTTCCCGTCATACACGGTCTTCCCGAGAGCATCTGTCACGGTCAGAATAAATTCGCACGTGTCGGGCACTTCTTCTCCCGACGCCCGAGTACGGCTGTAATCATTTTCAGAGAACCCTATCCGGAGATATCCGGTACCTCCGGCTTCAGTATCCGTCTTCTCACAAGAAACCGCCGCCGACACTGCGGCCGCGCACAAGAACCATTTCACTCCCCTCATATCCTTTCGTTTTTAGAATCCGCTGCGGTGACTTCACCTCCCGGGCTCACGGCCGGAATTCCGGAATCGCCGCCGACACAAATCTATGCAAAAGGAGCGCAAAGGGAGTTAAAATTCATAAATTTCGCACAAAGTCACTCTTGGAAACTTCTGCATCCGATGCAAGAAACGCCGCTCAGCGGACAATTCTCATCTTCGCATATTTGAGAAGGATTATCTTGACGCCGTAATCCTTGAAATCGATTCTTGCCTTGAGATCAGCCCCCGATCCGGACACTTCCGCGACGGTGCCATAGCCGAAACGGTTGTGCTCAATCCGGAGCCCCGGCTTGATGTCAAGAACTGATACAGGCGGGAAATCGGCGTCACTCCTGGGTGCGGTGTTACTGGCCGCCGCCTGCCGCACCGGCATCACCCTCCGCGAGCCTGCCATTCCGGAAGACGCCGTCTTGTCCCCGGAGCCATACCCGCTCCGGAAACCGTTTCCGCCCGCAGATGACGCCCCATAGCCATTGGCCCCGCCGCACCGTGACGGCAGGCTATCTCCGCGACCGGAAGATGAGCCGTACCCGGATGCGGACGAGCCGAATCTCGAACCGAAGCCCGAGCCGAAGCCGAAAAATCTTCCTCCCGCCCCGGGAGAATCGCTGTCTTTCAGCGGATTGTCTATATACCGCGGATCTATTTCCCTGATGAACCGGCTTGGAGCATTCTCCTCATGCTTGCCATTGCGCATCCTCGTGACCGCGAAAGTAAGAGACACGGCGCTTTTGGCCCTTGTCAGAGCCACATAGAACAGCCTGCGCTCCTCTTCTATATCCGCCGGGGAAGCATACATCCCCCCTGAAGGAAAGAGATTTTCCTCCATTCCGGCCACATAGACATAGGGGAATTCCAATCCCTTGGCGGCGTGCACCGTCATCAGCGCGATCCTGTTTGAAGACTCCTCGCCGGAAGCCACTTCCACGGAGCCGAGCAGGGATATATCCTCAAGGAAATCGCCAAGTGTCACAATCGGCATCCCGACATTTTCCAGCTCATTGACATCGGATATGTCACTGTCTGCCATCAGTTCCTCACGGAACGCATTCTGTCTGTCCTCCACGAAGCCTTTCACGCTGTTGAGAAGCTCCTCGACATTCGCGGCCTTCGACTGGGCCTCTATGGAACCGTCATTCTTGAAATACGCATACAGCCCTGACTGTGAAGACAATGACGCCGCCACCGAGAATGCATCTTCGCTTGCAAGACCGGCATTTGCGGAAGCTATCATATCTCTGAAAGCCATTATCCTCCCCGCAGCGGCCGACTTTATGCCGGCGGCGGCAAGGACCTCGGGCACGCAGGCGCCGAACATCGACACTCCGGCAGTGCGGGCGGCAAGAGAGAGAGCCTCTTCGGAAGTCGCACCGATACCGCGCGCCGGCTTGTTGAGCACACGCCTGAACGACTCGTCGTCATTCGGATTCACGGCAAGCTTCAGATAAGCCATCATATCCTTCACTTCCGCTCTGTCAAAGAACGAATTGCCAGAATATATCATATACGGGAGATTCCTCTTCCGCAGGGCCTCTTCTATCGCCCTTGACTGGGAATTGGTCCTGTACAATATGGCAAAATCCTGATATTGAGCCGAATCACTCCCCATCCGGTTGATAATGGAAGAGGCTATGAGCAGAGCCTCCTCCTGCTCGGTATAAGCCTTGACAAGATGGATCCTGTCACCCTCCGCTCCCTTCGAAAAGCACGTCTTGGGGATGCGGGAGGCATTTTTCTCAATCACCGAATTGGCGGCCTCGACGATATTCCGCGTGGAGCGGTAGTTCTGCTCAAGGCGGAAGAGCTTGCAATCCGGATAATCTTTCTTGAAATTCAGTATATTCTCGATTTTGGCTCCACGGAACGCATATATCGACTGAGAATCGTCACCCACGACGCAGATGTTCCCGTGCGCCCGGCCGAGCTTGCGCAGGATCAGATACTGAGCATAGTTGGTGTCCTGATACTCGTCCACGAGGATGTAGTCAAACCTGCGGGACACCGACTCCAACGCTTCAGGATTGTCCCGAAGCAATATGTTCATATTCAGCAGAATGTCATCGAAGTCCATCACTCCGGCCTGTCGGCATTTCTCCGCATACCGCATATAGATGTCGCAAAGCCTCGGGCGCTTGGCGTGCGTATCATTGGCGACAGCCTGGGTGTTGAGCCTGTATGCCTGCGGCGTCACGAGATTGTTCTTCGCCATCGAAATGCGGCTCAGGACATCCTTGGGCTTATATGTCTTGTCATCCAGATTGAGCTCCTTGATACAGGACTTGATGGCGCTGACCGAATCACCCGCATCATAGATCGTGAAACTCCGCGGATAGCCAAGACTCTCGGCATATTCTCTCAGGAACCGTATGAAAATCGAATGGAATGTCCCCATATACAGCCTTCTGGCCCTCCGGTCACCCACCATGGCGGCGATACGCTCTTTCATCTCGTTCGCAGCCTTCTTGGTGAAAGTCAGGGCGAGGATCCTGTCCGGCTCGCATCCCTTCTCTATGATATGGGCGATCCGGCTCGTCAGCACTCTGGTCTTCCCCGCGCCCGCTCCGGCCACGATAAGAACCGGCCCCTCCGTCTGGCATACCGCCACTCTCTGCTGGCTGTCAAGCCCCTCCAAAATCACGCTGCTATTCTCCATTTTTTCAGTATTCAGAAGCTGTTTCCGGGGAGCGAAATTACTAAAAAATCAGTATATTTGCGCCCGGAAATCCGAAAACTATTAAAGGTTACCCATAATGTCAAACAACATCAATTTGAAACAAGGGCTGAACATCCCGATTTCGGGAGCAGCGGCCCAGAAGATCAGCAAGAAGGTTGTGCCTGACGTTGTCGCCGTGAAACCTACAGATTTCAAGGGGCTTGTACCGAGACTCCTTGTCAAGGAAGGCGATAAGGTATTGGCCGGCTCACCCGTCCTGGCTGACAAGAACAATCCTGACATCCTTCTGACATCTCCCGTCAGCGGAGCAGTATCCGAAATCGTCAGGGGTGAGAAGAGGAAGTTGCTTGAGATAAGGATCAAGGCTGACGCTCAGCAGGAATATGTCGACTTCGGCGTCCGGAAGCCCTCGTCTCTGACGGCTGAAGACGTGAAGGCGCTCCTCCTCAAGAGCGGTCTTTGGGCTTCCCTTGTCCAGAGGCCTTACGGCGTATTGGCCGACCCTTCCGCAAAGCCCAAGGCGATCTTCATCTCGGCATTCACCACAGCGCCGCTCGCGGCTGTTCCGGAGTTTGCATTCAAGGACGAATTCGCTGACATACAGACAGGTGTGGACGTCCTCGGCAAACTTGCCGCAGGGAAGATCCATTTCTCCCTGAACAACGACACGTATGCCGGCACCCCGCTCCACAAGATCGAGCATGTGACCCAGCACACATTCAGCGGGAAGCATCCTGCCGGAAATGTGGGTGTGCAGATCAGTCACATTTCTCCGATCCGGAAAGGAGAAACGGTCTGGACGATTTCTCTCGCCAGCCTTGCCGCAATAGGCAAGCTTTTCAACACCGGCAGATATGACGTCTCCAGGAAAGTGGCTGTCACAGGGCCGAAAGCCGTTGGCCCGGCATACATCGAGGCCGTTCCTGGCATCAGCATGAAAGACATCGCGGAGTTCTACGACAATTCCGCAAAGGACATAAGGTTCATATCCGGCGATGTCCTCACCGGCAAGAGCGTCGGCGAGAGCGGATTCCTCGGATTCTTCGACACCCAGATCACTCTGATCCACGAAGGCACCGAAAGAGAGCTTCTCGGATGGGCGAAGCCGTTCAGAACCGGCAAGTTCAGCTCCAGCCACACCTACTTCTCCTGGCTCTGCCCGAAGAAGACCTACGACATGGACACCAACATCAACGGAGGTCCCCGCGCATTCGTCATGTCAGACGTTTACGGCAAGGTGCTTCCGATGGAGATCTTCCCCGTATATCTCGTCAAGGCCTGCCTTGCCGGCGACATCGACAAGATGGAGAAATTCGGCATCTACGAGGTACTTCCTGAGGATCTCGCTCTCTGTGAATATGTTGACCCGTCGAAGAACGACATCCAGGCCATCATTGAAAAAGGCATTGACCTTATGATCAAAGAAATGGCATAAACTTTAGGAAGTTATGGAAGAATCAAAAAATACAGCACAGCAGCCGGGCCTTTTCGAAAAGGGCGGCAAACTCGGATTCCTTCACTCAACTGTAGATGCATTTGATACGTTCCTGCGTGTCCCGGGCACCGTCACAAGGGCCGGCTCACACGTCAGAGATGCGGTGGATCTGAAGCGAATAATGATCATTGTGGTGGTAGCTCTTGTTCCGGCGGCTCTGTTCGGAATGTGGAACACGGGATATCAGCATTGCCTCGCGACAGGGCAGGAATGGGGTCTGTTCCAGAATTTCTGGTACGGTTTCCTCAAGGTGCTGCCTCTTTACATAGTCGCTTATGTAGTGGGACTTGCAATCGAATTCGCTTCCGCCCAGATTCGCGGCGAGGAAGTGAACGAAGGTTATCTCGTGTCCGGAATGATTATTCCGCTTATCGTCCCTATCGATGTTCCGCTGTGGACGCTCGCTCTTGCAGTGGCTTTCGCGGTAATCTTCGGCAAGGAAGTGTTCGGCGGCACGGGTATGAATTTCCTGAACCCGGCCCTGCTTACGAGGGCGTTCCTCTTCTTCGCATATCCGAGCAAGATGTCCGGTTCTTCGGTATGGATCTCTCTGAAAAACGGCGAACAGCTCGCGGACGGCGCCACAGGTGCGACTCCGCTGTCTTATGCGGCTGACGGCCTGGACGCAATGACAAATGCAGGCGTGCAGTACAGCATGTCTCCGTGGGATATGTTCGCAGGATTCATTCCCGGCTCCGTAGGCGAGACTTCCGTGATCGCCATTCTCATCGGCGCCGTGATCCTCATCTGGACAGGTGTCGCAAGCTGGAAAATCATGGTATCGTCCGTTGCCGGAGCACTCTTCGTGGGCTGGCTCAGCAATGTTCTCGGCGCCACCGACATCCCTGCTTATTATCAGCTGATTATGGGCGGATTCGCTTTCGGTACCGTATTCATGGCGACTGACCCTGTCACCTCGGCCCAGACAGAATGCGGCAAATGGATCTACGGATTCCTTGTCGGAGCTCTCTGCGTCGTAGTGAGACTGTTCAACCCGGGATATGCCGAGGGAATGATGCTCGCGATCCTGCTGATGAACACGTTCGCTCCGCTGATTGACCACTATGTCACCGACATCGCCATTTCCAGAAGGGAGAAAAAAGTAAAAATCGCATAATATATTATATAGGTATGAATACTAACGGTAATTTATATACGGTGATATATACGACCATCGTAGTTGTGCTGGTCGCTGCGATTCTTGCTTTCGCATCAATGAAATTGGCTCCGAAGCAAGAAGAGAATGTGAAAGCTGACGCGATCAGCCAGATGCTTACCGCTGCAAAGTTCTTCGAAAAGAGCGATCTCGATGCGATGGGCAATGCCAGGATCATCGAAGAATACAAAAACACCATCAAGGCCTCTTTCATCGTGAACGGCGAAGGCAAGGAATGCGG
>CAVECU010000025.1:0-13526 GCA_963614015.1 uncultured Eubacteriales bacterium | reverse complement strand
TGTTGAACGAGAGCCAGTCAAAGGCTTTCTTGAAGTTCTGGCGGAACCTGCTCTCACACGAGCGGCCGCACCTCGCCATATGGGTGAAGTTCAGTCGTCCTGTATGTGTCAATATGAGTTCAATAGTTTCGATGAAGAAAGATTGAAAAGATTTGCTTAAATTTGTCTGGCCGGAGAGGGGCTTCGAAATCATCTCTCTGAACTGGGTAAGGGGCTTGATTTTCATTGAGTGTAACTAGTTGTGTAGTAATTACTAAGTTACTGAAAATCAAGCACTTATCCTAATTTTTCAAGCATTATTTACGAATGAAACAGCACGCGGACGAGATAAGAAAGAGAGTTCTCGAATCCTCTGAAATATCGGAATTCCAGAGGAAAGTCTATCTGGAACTGCTGAATATTCCAGCCGGGAAAACCATCTCATATGGAGAACTCGGAAGAAGAATCGGGTGCCGCAGCGCACAAGCTGTAGGACAGGCTCTTCACCGCAATCCTTTCGCTCCGGACGTCCCCTGCCACCGGGTCATAAAGGCCGACGGCTCCATTGGAGGATATGCCTTCGGAACAGAAAGGAAAGCGGAACTGCTCAGACAAGAATCTTCTGAAAGACAAGACCGGAGTCACTGCCAAGATTTGAAGATTATTCCATAATCCGTCATTCCACCGTCACGCTCTTTGCCAGATTTCTGGGCATATCCACGTCAAGTCCCTTATCCACAGCTACATAGTAAGCAAGCAGCTGCAACGGCACGACGCTCAGCAGCGGGACGACGGCATTCAGGGTCTCCGGCACTTCTATCACATCGTCGGCAATCGCCTTCACCTTTTCATCCCCTTCTGTCACCACGGCCAGAATGCGGCCTTTTCTCGACTTCACCTCCTGCATATTGGAGATGATCTTGTCATAGAGCTGATGATGGGTGGCCAGGAACACGATGGGCATGTCCTGATCCACCAGGGCTATCGGACCATGCTTCATCTCGGCGGCAGGATAGCCTTCGGCATGGATGTAGCTGATCTCCTTCAGCTTCAAGGCTCCTTCCAGCGCCACCGGATAATTCATGCCCCGGCCAAGATAGAGGAAATTGTGGGCATAGGTGAACATCCGGGCGATTTCCTTGATCTTCGGCGCCTGCTTCAGCACTTCCTTCATCTTCTGCGGAATCTCCGCCAGCTCCCCTATCATCCGGTGATATTCGTCATCGCCGAGCGTGCCCTGCTCATGACCAAGGGCGAGAGCCAGAATGGCAAGTACCGTGACCTGCCCGGTAAATGCTTTCGTGCTCGCCACGCCGATCTCCGGTCCGACGTGGATATAGATGCCGGTATCGGTTTCCCGGGCGATGGATGAACCCACGCCGTTCACTATGCCGAAAATCAATGCGCCCTTTTCCTTGGCCAGCCTGACTGCGGCCAAGGTGTCGGCGGTCTCTCCGCTCTGGCTGATGGCTATCACTACATCCTCAGGCTCCAGCACCGGATCGCCATAGCGGAACTCGCTGGCATAGGCCACTTCCACACGTTTGCGGCACATTTTCTCGATGAGCTGCTTTCCGATGAGTCCGGCGTGCCAGCTGGTGCCGCAGGCAACGATGATGATGTGCTTGGCGCCGACCAGACGCTCCCTGTAGTCCCGGAGTGCCGAGAGGACTATGTGATTGTCCTCCGGATGCTGCTTGTCGGCGAAGAGACGGCCGCTCATACAATCCGCCAGGCAGGACGGCTGATCGCAGATCTCCTTCAGCATGAAGTGATCGAAACCGCCCTTGCTGAGCTTGGTGATGTCAAGGTCCACGGTCTTGATGTCGTAGGTACAGGAGGCATGCTCAAGGTTGATGATATTCAGCCCCTCGCCTGCACGGATGTCAGCTATCTGGCCGTCTTCCAGATAGACCACTTTGTCCGTGTACCCCGCGATGGGAGTGGCGTCGCTGGCGATATAGAAGTCGCGGTTGTCCTCGCCCACTCCCACCACCAGCGGACTGGACTGACGGGCCGCAACAATGTGGCCGGGGTCGCGTCTTTCTATGACGGCGATGGCATATGCGCCGATGACGTCATTGAGCGCCCGGCATACTGCCGAAACCAGATCCCCGTCGCCGCGCTGCCGGTAATAGTCTATCAGATGCACAAGCACTTCCGTATCCGTATCGCTCTTGAACTTGTAGCCCTTGCCAAGGAGCTGCTCCCTGAGCACTTGATAGTTCTCTATGATGCCGTTGTGGACAAGGGCGAGATCGCCGCTCATGCTCGTATGCGGATGTGCATTGGCCGCTGACGGCTCCCCGTGAGTCGCCCAACGGGTATGGGCTATGCCGATATGTCCGCTGCAATCCTTATCCGCCGCCACCGACTCCAGATTGCTCACCTTGCCCTTGGTCTTATAGACATTGAGCCTGCCCGAACCGTTGACCAGAGCCACGCCTGCACTGTCGTATCCGCGATACTCCAGCTTCTTCAGGCCTTCGACGAGAATCGGACAGGCGTCGGCCCCGCCGATATATCCTACTATTCCACACATAGATACACACTTTTTTATCACACTCGGGGACTGATTCCTCCGGAGACTCCTCCCGTACAGCACCCGCCGGTCCCTTACCGGGCCGCAGACAAAGATAAACCATTCCCTTGAAAATATCCCCGCCCCTCCGCCGATATTCTCCGGAACCCGCCCCGGGACGCCTCCGCATTGGAAATGAAATATTTTTTTGTCACCTTTATCATTTTACAACACCCAACGGATATGAAGAACATGCTGCTGCGGATATTCCTGCTGTTCGCCGCCATTGCACTTGCGTGCTGCTGCAAAGACAGACCGCAAACGGCCGGGCCCGGCTTCGCGACATCTCTCCGCGAAGCCGACTCCGTGTACAACCATATGGAGTTCAACAAGGCTTATGACCTCTACCTGAAGATGCTTGACCTGCCCGAAACCAAGCAGGATGATGTCAAACTCATGGAGACGCTCTACAGTCTGGCCAACGTCAGCGAGATGGCGAGCCAGAGGAATGACCAGATGACATATCTCGCGCAGCTGATCGATCTGGCGCGAAGCTCCGGCAACGACTATTACCTGTCCCAGGCCTTGATGCTGATGGGAAAGCATGTCTATTACGAGGGGGACCACAGCCAAGGCATCGCCCTCATACGTGAAGCGGCAGATATTATGAGCCGCACGGATCGCCGTGATACTGACCATATGACACACAGTCAGCTGAATGTCTTGAGTTCGGTTCTGGCCGAGATGCACGATATTGACGCCGCAATAGAGACGGACAAGCGCAATGTGGACCTGACATTTGAGGGGACCCGCTGGGGGACATATCCTCAAATCCAGCTGCGCGATCAGCGCACAGCCCTGGCCAAACTGGCTGCGCATCAAGTTCTTGCCGGATTGACGGAGGACGCCGATTCCGCTTATCTGCGATGGAAGGCCGTGCCGCTGGAAGCCGGGGCGAACCCCAGGGACTATTTCATCGTGGACTATCTGCGCGGACGCGGCCGATATGCCGAAGCGGCAGGCATCTATGGAGAACTGCTTTCACGGCTCCGCTCGCAGACTGACACGATGGGCGCGATGATGAAATCCGCAAAGCTCGGTCTGGCGGATGTCAATCGGAAAATGGGAAAATACTGCGATGCAGCTGACCTCTATGCCGAGGTCCTGGAAATCAGCGACACTCTGACGTCCCGTCAGGCGCGCAGAAATGCCCAGGAACTTTCCGCGCTCTACAAGGCGCAGGAAAAGGAACACAGGATCAGGGTCCGCGAGATGTGGATCACAGGATTGTGCTGGAGTATCGCCGTGCTGATCGTCATTCTGGTGGCCATAGTGCTAGGCGAACGCGGCATACGCAAGAAGAACCGCTTCATGGCGCAAGCTCTGGATGAATTGGCATCCAGACAGCCTCTGTTTGAAGCTTCCTACGGAATATCCGGGAGCCCGAGCCCGGCTCCGGATCCGGACAAGACGGAAGATGCCTCGGCGGAGCTGTTCGCCCGTCTCGATCATAGGCTCGAAAGCGAGCGCCTCTACCTCAATCCGGAGCTGAACCGCGATGACCTGTGCCGGCTTGTCGGAATCAACAAGAATATGCTCGGCGGCATCATCCGCCGGTACGGCAATGCCGTCAACTCGCAAGTCTACATCAACCGCAAACGTATCCGTCACGCCGTCGTGCTGATGCGTGAACATCCGAACTGGACGATGTTCTCCATCGCCGAGGCCTGCGGAATGACAAACACTGCCACATTCAACCGCACTTTCCGCCAGACATATGGCATCACTCCTTCCCAATACCTGAAGAGCAGGAACGGGGCGAACCCGCCGTCGCACTCAAGCCCTTATGAAACCTTACACGACGAAAATTCCGATGACTGAGAATCAACCCCGGAAGGACAGCGTGGTGTCATTTACGATGTTTTGCGGTACTGCGACGGGATGACTCCGCTATGCGTTTTGAAGAGCGCACTTTTGGGGAAGGCTACAAATTAATTACCTTTGCAGTCGTTTTTTGAAGAATCGTTACGCCATGGAAAAAGAAAACAAACAGCTGAGCCTCGAGCTCAGACCGGAAGTGGCCAAGGGCTCATATTCCAACCTTGCCATCATAACCCATTCCCACAGCGAATTCATACTCGATTTCGCCGAAATCCTGCCGGGAATGCCGAAGCCGGACATAGCCAACAGGATCATAATGACCCCGGAACACGCCAAAAGGCTGCTTTCCGCGCTCATAGACAACATCTCCAAATACGAGAACAGCTTCGGCACGATAGACTTGGGCGAGAAGCCGGAGCCACAGAAGGGGGACACCTTCTATCCGGAAGAGTTCGCACATTTCAACAACGGCACGAAGTCCTAAAATCCTGCAACATATGACAGATATCAAGCACCCGGATTTCACAAAGATACGGGGTTTCGCATTCGATGTGGACGGGGTCTTCACCAATGGAGGTGTACTCTGCGACCTGAACGGCGAACTCTATCGCACATTCGATGCAAAAGACGGCTTCGGTGTGCGTATGGCCACTCTCGGAGGCTACCCCACAGGGATAATCACAGGCGGAAGGTCCGGTTCGATAACGGCAAGATTCGGCAGCTGCGGCATTACTCCGGAAGACATATATCTCGGCTCAAGGGATAAGATCACCGACTTCGTGGATTTCTGCCGCAGACATTCGCTAAGGCCGGAGGAAGTTCTCTACATAGGAGATGACCTCCCGGACATCGAAGTCATAAAGGCCTGCGGCATAGGCGCATGCCCGCTGGATGCCGCAGAGGAGGTCAAAGCCGCGGCGGACTACGTGTCACCATATCCCGGCGGAAAATGGTGCGTCAGAGACGCCGTGGAGAAAGTGATGAAATCCCAGGGGCGCTGGATATTCGACACTGCGGCATACAAGAGCAGATTCTGAGAATAATCACTCAAGACAGCTTTCAAATGGATCTGAAAGGCAAAAAACTCATCCTCGCCAGCGCATCGCCAAGAAGAAAAGAACTTCTGGCCGGGCTTGACATCGATTTCGAGATAGATGCGGAGACATCTTTCGTCGAGCACTATGACAGTTCCGCACCGGACTTGAAAATCCCGGAAATAATGTCGGAAGGCAAGTCGAACGGCTTTCACAGACCGCTGTCCGACAATGAGATACTGCTTACTTCCGACACTATGGTCTATTGCGGGGGCCGCATCATGGGCAAGCCGCACAGCCGTGAGGAGGCGGAAGACATGCTGCATCATCTGTCCGGCGCAAGCCATACCGTGATCACGGCTGTGACGCTCCGGAGCAACTTCCGGAAGGAAACATTCTCAGATGCAACGACAGTGCATTTCAAGCCGCTCACCGATGAGGAAATAGATTATTTCATAGACAGATACAAGCCTTTCGACAAGGCCGGGGCCTATGCCGTGCAGCAGTGGATAGGCTATATCGGCATCACCGGCATAGAAGGCTCGATCTTCACCGTGATCGGCCTGCCGGTGCACCTTGTGTATGACAAACTTCAGAAGTTTGTCACTGATCCACGTACAGGACAAGACCTTTGAGATACTCCCCTTCCGGATGATATATGTTCACCGGATGGTCCGCAGGCTGGTTGAGCCTGTCGAGAATCCGCACCTTGCGCCCCGTACCGGCAGCGGCGGAGAACACGGCGAGAGCGAACGACTCCTTGTCCACCACCTGGGAGCAGCTGAACGTGAAGATGACACCACCGGGCGCAATCTTGGATATCGCGGCGGCATTGAGACGCTGGTAGGCACGGAGCGCATTGTGCAACGCTCCGCGATGCTTGGCAAATGCTGGCGGATCCACAATCATCAGATCATATTTGTCCGCAGGACACCCTTTCAGGAAATCAATCGCATCTTCGCAATATTCATCGTGAAGGGCGTCAGCGTAGCCGCCGGCCCTGATGTTCCCCGAAGCAAGGGCGATGGCTTTGGCGGAGCTGTCAACGGAATCGACATGAACTGCGCCCCCGGCTAAAGCATAGACTGAGAAGCCGCCGGTATAGCAGAACAGGTTCAGCACGTTACGTCCGGATGAAAGTCTCCCCACAAGAGCCCTGTTCTCCCTCTGGTCAAGGAAGAATCCGGTTTTCTGTCCTTCCGACCAATTGACGATGAATTTGTTGCCGTTTTCATGGACAGCCTGTGCATCGGCATTAAAACCTTCACGACGCCAGATATAACCGTCCACAAGGTCAAGGCCGGCCTTGAACGGAGCCGTTCCTGAACTCTTGTCATATATCGCAAGGAGAGAATCGCCATATATCCGCTTCAAGGCCTCAGCAATCTGAGCCTTTGCCCTGAACATCCCCGCCGAATGCGCCTGCATTACACAGACACCTGAATAATAGTCAATTATGAGACCCGGGAGTCCGTCGCCCTCTCCATGGACAAGCCTGTAGCAGTCCGTAAGAGGCTCTCCGCTCTCCGGACCCGCACAAGCGAGTCCGACAGCCTTGCGCACGTCAAGAGCCTTGGACAGCATTTCATTCCAGAAATCCTGCCCGATGGTCTGACGGTCAAAGCTGAGCACACGCACCGCTATGGAGCCTATCTGGTAATGCCCGGAAGCCAGAAAACTTCCGTCGGATGCAAACACGCTCACGACATCGCCTTCGGCCGGCGTACCCACCATCTGGGCGACCGCCCCCGAAAAGACCCAGGGATGAAACCTCTTCAAAGAGTCTTCCCTACCTTTCTTCAGTATTATTCTTGACATTTCCTTTTCTCCCGTGTCTATGATGACGGCTGTAGCGGCGACGGCGTCTCCTTCCCCGCTTTCCGTCCGCCTGGGTGCCGTCTCCCTGTGCAGACTGCCCGGCACTGCCACCGCCGCAGGCTTTCTTCCTCCGCGATTCCCCCGTCCCGGACGGAAAAGAGACCGGAGATGACGCCTTGACCTTCGCATGACAAGCCTCGTCGGCCAGCGGATTCTTTGCGCTGCGCCGCAGTTTCTTGAGCATTTCACGACAGATCCAGGCATCTGTGGCGGCATATTTCAGCTGCGCTTCCGAAAGCTCGTCAGCCTCCCAGTTGGAAAGCTGCTGAGTCTTTGAAATCCTGGCCCCGAGTATGATGGCCGACATCTTCTTGACACTCTTGTCTCGGATGCCGTATTCCCACACAATCTGCTGGAGGTCAATGAAGTTCTTGGCATCGAACTGCCTGTAGCGCTGAAGTCCCCGGACATCGTCCTTGACCGCCGCCCCCACCTTGATGATCCTCTCGTCCGCAAGGATATCGCAAAGCCGCTCATCCATCCCCATAAGCTTGATTCTGAAGAGGAAAGCCTCTCCCGATCCTGAAAGCTGCAACAGAGAAACTCCGTAATGCGGCTGAGAAGGAGCAAATGTAGGCCTCGACTCGGTGTCGAAGCCTATCATCTTCTGCTTCCTGAGATATTTAAGCGCATATTCCAATTCGGGTCCCGGATGATCAATGACAGTTATGGGGCCGTCGAACGACACCAGCGGCAAAGATTCTATTTCCTCCGGAAGAACACTGCTTTGGAACATACGCATGGATAACTTATTTGGACAGTTCTGAAAATCAATTAAAAGAACAGGAGTTCACGATATTTCGGCATCGGCCACAGCTCGTCGTCCACGAGCATTTCCAGATGGTCGGCACTTTCGCGCACCTTGTCCATCTCATCCTTGACCTCCGTCGAGTAGAGATATGCTCTCTCCGACATGTCCTCCACCTTGTTCGCCTTCTTGCGAGCCTCCACGAGCGCTTCCACATCTTCGGAGATTCTGTTCACGAAACCGGAAATCTTCCTGTACGTGTCCATATCGGCCTTGCAGAGAGTCACATATTCGTTGCCGAACACTTCCTTGCAGCCCTGAATGCTCTTGACGAGGATATTCTGATAGCCCACCGCCGCCGGAATCACGTGATTCAGACAGATGTCACCGATGATCCTGGCCTCGATCTGCAACTTCTTGACATAGGTCTCGTTCAGGACCTCGAACCTGGCCTGCAGCTCCACCGGAGTCAGCACGCCGAGGCTGCTGAACATATCCACAGTATCCTTCTCGAGGAACACTTTATACGCCTGCGGAACATTGCGCACGGCCTTGAGCCCGCGCTTTTCGGAAGCTTCTTCCCATTCCTTGCTGTATCCGTTGCCCTCGAACATCACATTCCCGGACTCCGATATGAACTTCCTCACGACCGTCAGCACCGCGCTCTGCCTGTTCTCGCCCTGAGCCTCCAGAGCATCCACTTCCTTGCGGAATTCCGCAAGACTTTCGGCCACTGCCGAGTTCAGGACATACACTGCTCCCGCGGCATTGGCGGAAGAGCCTACAGCCCTGAATTCAAAGCGGTTGCCGGTAAATGCGAACGGCGATGTGCGGTTGCGGTCCGTATTGTCCTGCAGGATTTCCGGAATGGAGCTGACCATCTGGATGGACGCCTTCCCGGCTTCGGCATCGGTAGGATCCTTCAGTTCGAGGATGCTGTCAAACACTTTCGACACCGTGGAGCCGGAGAACACGGACATCACTGCCGGAGGAGCCTCGTGACCGCCGAGACGGTATGAATTGTTGAGCGAGCATACGGAGGTCATCAGCAGATAGTTGTGACGATATACCGCACGCACTACCGAAGAATAGAATGCCAGGAACTGGAGATTCTTGGTAGGCGTCTTGCCCGGCGACAACAGATTGACGCCGGTGTCGGTCTGCATGGACCAGTTGCAGTGCTTTCCGCTTCCGTTGATGCCGTCAAACGGCTTTTCGTGGAAAATCACCTTGAGATGATGCTTCTCGGCCACTTTTGGCATCAGAATCATCAGAATCATGTTCTGGTCGATGGCCTTGGTAGCCTCGCAGAAGACCGGAGCGCACTCGAACTGATTGGGAGCCACCTCGTTGTGTCTTGTCTGAAGCTGTATTCCAAGCTTGTATGCCTCCGTCTCGAAATCTTTCATGAAGGCTTCGACCCTGGAAGGGATGGCGCCGAAATAATGGTCGGCGAGCTGCTGATCCTTGGCCGCCGTATGCCCTATGACAGTCCTGTCGCAGAGCTTAAGGTCAGGACGGGCGTTGTAGAGAGCCTCGTCAACAAGGAAATATTCCTGTTCAAGTCCGACGTTGACAGATACGGACTTCACTGATTTGTCAAAAAGGTTGGACACTGAAGCGGCTGCGCTGCTCAGGGCCTGGATCGAACGCAGGTTCGGAACCTTCATATCGAGAGCCTCGCCCGTGTAGGAAACGAATACGGACGGGATGCAAAGAGTCTCGTCAAGCACGAATACGGGAGAATTCGGGTCCCATGCAGAATAGCCTCTGGCCTCGAAAGTGTTGCGCAGACCGCCGCTCGGAAAGCTGGATGCATCCGGCTCCTGCTGGACAAGAGCACTGCCGCTGAAGCGCTCGAACGCCTGCCCGTCCTTGATGGTCACGAAAGCCTCGTGCTTCTCGGCGGTAGTACCGGTAAGAGGCTGGAAGAGATGGGTATAGTGGGTCGCTCCCCTCTCCATCGCCCAGGTCTTCATCGCGGATGCGATCTCATTGGCGATCGTCCTGTCGATTTTCCTGCCGAGTTCCACCGCAGTGCGGACTGCGTCATAAGCACTCTGGGACATATATTTCCTCATCTTCGCGAGGTCAAATACATTCTCAGCGAAGAAAGCCGAAACAGGCCTCTTCTCGACGAAATAGCGGCCAGTGGTATGCGTGGCGGCTTCGTCCAATGCTCTTTGTCTGAAAGTTGACATACTTTTATGTTTTGTTAAGTTACGCACGCAAAGGTAAAAAAAAACGCTATCTTTGTATTAGTGTCACAAGTGAATTTTGTTATTAAAACGAATAATATGGCTAGAATTTCTCACAAATCGGAACTGATGCCGGCATCCGCCATAAGAAAGCTCTCCCCCCTCGCCGATGCGGCCATAGCCGAAGGTGTCAAGGTATATCGGCTCAATGTGGGCCAGCCGGACATCAAATCTCCGGAATGCGCATTGAATGCCGTGAAGAACAATACGTTCACACACGTATCCTATACCAATTCCGCAGGCCTCGCCGAACTCAGGAAAGGCATGGTGGAGAAATATTACCGCAAGATCGGAATCGACATCGACATTCCGGAGATAATCATCACGGTAGCCGGGAGCGAGAGCGTGAACCTCGCTCTGCAGATAGCCTGCGACGAGGGGGACGAGGTGATTGTGATGGAGCCGTTCTACACCAACTACAACACGTTCGCATTCATGAACGGCATCGTGATGAAAGCCGTCCCGACAGACATCCGCACCGGATTCCGGGTGCCGGACATATCTGAGTTCGAGAAGCTCATCACACCGAAGACCAAGGCCATACTCATCAGCAACCCGGGCAATCCGACAGGCACCCTGTACTCCAAGGAGCAGATGCTTGCGCTCGGAGAAGTCGCCAGGAGACACGACCTCTTCCTCATCTCCGACGAGGTGTACAGGGAGTTCTGCTACTCGGACGAGCCGCATTTCTCGGCGATGAACATCCCTGATCTGGAGCAGAATGTCATACTCGTGGATGCCGTGTCCAAGAGATACAACCTCTGCGGCTGCCGTATCGGGTGCATAATCTCGCACAATCAGGATGTCATGAAAGCCGCGATGAAATATGCGCAGGCAAGGCTGTGCCCGCCGGCATACGGACAGATCGCCGCGCTCGGGGCGCTCGACACGCCGCAGGAGTATTTCACGGAAGTGCGTGAGGAATATATCCGGAGAAGGGACTATATGCTCGGCCGTCTCAACGCGATGCCGGGAGTGTTCTCGCCTGTGCCGATGGGAGCGTTCTACACCATCGCCGAGATCCCGGTGGATGATGCGGAGAGCTTTGCGCGCTGGATGCTTACAGAGTTCAGGAAAGACGGGCGGACAACCATGGTCACGCCGGCCGCTTCATTCTACAAGACGCCGGGCAAAGGCACGAATCACATCAGAGTGGCTTATGTACTGGAAGTTCCGGAGCTTGTGAAGGCGCTGGATGTGCTGGAGTGCGGCCTTGCCGAATATCCAGGAAGGACGGACAAGTAGGGCCGGCCTTCAGACCAAGCACCTCCAATATCTTGGGAATCAACATACTGCAAAGGTACTCCTCTTCCATGTAGTGAGTGCCTTTGTATGTTTTGCAGCTGTCCGGGCCGAAGTGCCGCTTCCAGCTGCGCACGCTCACCACTCCGCTGCGCCGGTACGTGTCATAGTCTCCGAAGAATGCGTAGAAATAGTCCTTCCCACCTCTCGCAGGCGAGCAGTCCAGGACTTTGCGGCGCAGCCCGCGATAGTGGCGCAATATCTTGTGCGTAAAGTCAAGAGACTGACGTTCATCCGAATATGGCACGAACAGGCGGCGCATAAGGGCGGGCACTCCCGGGATGAGACTTACCGCGGACATCCACCTTGCGGCCCCGATGGCCGGAGACACCAGAATATGCGGAAGTCCTTTCTGCCGGATCGCATGCAGCGAACCGAGCGACTCCCCCAGCACCAGCTGCGGACGCAGTTCCTTCATCCACGAAGAAATCTGTCCGTCGGCAATCTCGGGATCGATATCATAAGTCCTCACTACCACATCGATATGAGCGTCTTCCGCCTTGTCCGTGAAATCATTCAGATGTTCTCTGAGAAATGTCGGGATGCGGCTGTCCCCGCCACCGCCCATTCCATGCATATAGATGAGGGTATAGTTCTTCATCGCATTTTCATCAAATAGCGGGAAATGTCATTTCCCCTCCGCTTCCGAGGGTCCCGTCCATACCTTATGGACAGGTGCGGACTCGGATTGCAAAATTAGCAATTATTGCATAAATTCGCAGTCCGCATCCGGTATGCGGCCCGTTCCGGGAAGAATTATTTCAAAACAGCTTCTAAAATGAAACATTGTCTGACATTGTCGCTTATTGCGCTGACAATTCCTGCGCTGATGATTGCGCAGCCGTCGAATTCCAAGATCGAATACAAGTTCACCACGGTGAAAGCCGCGCCGATCACTCCGGTCAAGAACCAGTACAGGTCGGGCACCTGCTGGTGCTTCTCCACTCTCGGATTCCTGGAGTCCGAGGCCATCCGCATCAATCACATCACTGACTCGACCCAATATCCGGACTTCTCGGAGATGTTCGTTGTCAGCCACTCTTATCAGGATCGTGCGGAGAAATATGTGCGCACGGACGGGAATATCAATTTCGCCGCCGGCAGCGAGGCCGGTGACGTCCTCCACATAGTCAAGGAATATGGTCTTGTGCCTCAGGAGATCCAGCCGGGAACGAACTACGGCACCGAGCTTCCGGTACACGCCGAGATGGATGCTGCGGCTCTCGCCTATGTGAAAGCGATTGCACAGAATCCCAACAGGACTCTCTCCACGGCATGGAAGAAGGGCTTCAAGGGCATCATCGACGCATATCTCGGAGAATGTCCGGAAGAATTCACCTGCAACGGAAAGACCTACACCCCGGCTTCATACCGGGACTCTTTCGGGATCAATCCTGACAACTACGTGTCGCTGACTTCATTCACCCATCATCCGTTCTATCAGAAGTTCATCCTCGAGATTAGCGACAACTGGCGCTGGGACGCGGACTGGAATGTTCCTATAGACGAGCTGATGGCGGCTCTCGACAACGCCATAGAGAACGGCTACACGGCATTCTGGGGTACGGACGTTAGCGAGAAAGGATTCACAAGGGACGGCCTCGGGATCCTCTACAAGGAAGTCACCAAGAAGACATCCGGCTCAGATCAGGAGAAATGGGTAGGCAAAGGCGAGGAGAAGCCGGAAGAGCCTGCGGCTCCGGAAGAGGAGGAAGTGACTCAGGAATATCGGCAGAATGGATATGACAACAAGACTCTCACCGATGACCACGGAATGCAGATCTTCGGCATCGCCAAGGACCAGTTCGGCAAGAAATACTATATGGTGAAGAACTCCTGGGGCGTCACAGGCAAATATGACGGAATCTGGTATGTCACCGAGGCGTTTGTCAAGGGCAAGACCATGGACATCGTGCTCCACAAGG
>CAVECU010000024.1:0-14184 GCA_963614015.1 uncultured Eubacteriales bacterium | reverse complement strand
CCCGGGGACAACCGAATACCAATCCGACACACGCAGCGGGCGCAGGCCGGCCCCGTAAATGCCGGAAATCTGGGAAACAGGGCGCAAAGCCGCCTCCCTCGGCGCGGTAATCTTGACGAAACTGCGGTTCTCATCGCTATGGATCCTATATTGCGCAATGATCTTGTCACCGACTTCCAGCCTATCTCCCGGGCGGATTTCCACCCTGCCGGGCCCACCCGGATCTTCGGAAGAAACGTCTCCCGCACCTGCGGGCACTTCCCTGAAGAATCGCCTCTCTATCGTGAAACCGTTGCCTGAGGCCTTTATGTCATCAAACGGCGCCGTATATTCCGCCGACAGGGAGATGACGACCGTCTCTTTCACCGCGCCGCTTCCGCCCATCACGGAATTTATGGCATCCACAAATGCCGGAGGCTCATCCCAATGCTGGGTTTCTTTCTGAATCATCAGCCAGATGCGTATGCCGTCCGCCACTCTGCCGGCCGAGGCCGCATCTGACGGAGCCTCCGCCCCCGGCACGCCGCAATGTCCGGCCGCATACCGCGTCAGCAGATCACAGAGCATCGAGTGCGCATACGCCTCACTCTCAAGCAGTCCGCGGAACGGCATCACCGCATTTGGATAGTACATCCCCCCGTCCTTGTGCGGCACGGCATATTCGAGAAGCGAAGCCATATCCGCCTCCAGCGAAGATGACATCCTGCGGCGCGAAGCCGCCCCCAGGCCCCAGGCCTTCGCCAGAGCCGCGCCCCCGCCGGACGACAGGAGATTGTCAATGATGACGGCCCTGCGCGCCTTGCCGATGATCCTGCCCTCAAGCCCCCGACTGCGGCGCGGGACAAGATATTCCTCCGCATTCTTGCGGAACTCCCGGAGAGCAGTCGCCGCATCCGGAGCCGACATCTCCAAAGACTTGGTATCGAACGGAATGGCACAGAACATCGACCGCACATACATATACTGCTCCTGCGACAGGCCTCCGCACCAGCATGGCATCACCCGGTCTGTCCCGAACATGGAGCGGTCGATATATTTCACGGCAGAGGACAGCACATCCTTCAGTGTATCGCTCCCGTCTTCCATGGCCGCGGTCTCCTCAAGAAGCCCGGCATCCAGCATCTTGCGGAAGCGCTCCAGGAGCACGGCCGTCAGCACCGGAGAAGACTTCATCCCCTCGAACCAGCCGAAACCGCCGTCCGCATTGCGGCAGGCCATCACGCCGCGCATCAGTTCCATATCAGACAGGCGGCCCGCAGGCGTCTCTTTCCTTGACAGGACGGCAAGCCGCTCCGCAAGAAGACGGACATACATCGCCTCGGAGAGAGAGAGGACATCCTTACCCTCCGGCTCGATGCGGGACGGGATCGCATCCCTTATCATATCCATAATGCTTGACACCTTGCACTCCGCAGCGTCACCGGACACATTCACGAAGCGGCTTCGCAACTCTCCTGTCAGAGCCTCCCGGTCCTCTCCGGACAGCATCACTGCGGAATGGGCTTCCACAAGCGACTGCTCCGCGGCAAGCACTGGGACCGTGACGAACACTCCGTCAGAAAATGCAGCCGGAGAAGACTCCGCAGCATCGGATGCACCGGAAACCGCACCGGAGTCCTCTCCAGGATACGAAACTGACGCCGCACCGGCGCGGAACACCGCCTTGAATCCGAGCGTATCTCCCGCACCGTCAGGCATAAGCGCCTTCACATCCACATCGAGCAGCGCATTGGCGGCACCGCCGGAGGGTATCGTCATCTTCTCAGATAGTTCGGCAAGAGGACTGCCGGAGCAGTCGCGCCCCCTGAACACCGACAGGGTCATCGTCCCCTCCACAGGCGCATCCGCAGTGGAGGAAACCGAAGCCGACAGAGCATATACATCATTTTCATACAGATACGCCGGCTCCAGAATGGAGACTTTCACAGGAATTGTCACCATCATCTCACGGCGGACGGCAGCATTGCGCATATCAGTATCGTGCGCATAGACAGCCACGCAGTAAGTGGACAACTTGTCGGACGTATTCACCCGGAACGGCACGAGACCGTCGGCATCCGCACGCAGAAACGGCAGGAACGCCAGCGTATTTGAGAATTTCTCCCTGACAGGAATCTCCGGAAGTCCATCCGAAACGCCTTCCGGAGCTCCGCCGGGCATCAAGTCTTCCGGCATCGCCGACAATACGGAAATGCCGTCCTCCACCATGTTGTCGGCAGACAAAGCCGCAGATCTCGTAAGCCGCAGCGTGGATCCGTATCCCGGTCTGTAGCCATACCTGCCGCCACCCACATTTCCGCAAACCGGGAAGACAGGAATCGCTCTCATACGGGAGTCCGCAAGGCTGAACACAGACCAATCGTTCCCGGCGACGGTCTCGCTGCTCTTGTCGAACACAGCCACAAGCACCTCCGCCCCCGGGAGCGTCCTCACGCTGAATGGACAAGACGATGCCGGAAGAGTCTTGTCCTCGAACGAGACGAACTCAAGAGGCATAGTCTCCGCTTTCTCCGCCCGGTGGAATTCACAGCTGTAGAAGACCGACGAGCAATCCTTGAAATAGAACAGCTGCACTCTGATCTCCTCAGGATAATCCTCCCTGTACTCAAACGAGAGCCTTTCCAGAGAGCCGTCCGCACCCCTGATGCCGTCAAGATGCACAAATCTCGCCTCCAGAAGCTCCGATCCGGGGCCGAACACCTCGGCGACAGCCCACACCGGAGTCCCGGCGGCGGAGCCGAACACTACCTCGGCATCGCCTCCGAGAGGCACTTCCCGGCAGCACGGGGTGACAAGACCTTCCACCGGAGCATCAAGCACGGTATCCGCATCACGCAGCAGGACTATCCACAGCGAAGCGGTGTCGGCATATTCCCTGCCGCAATCACTCCGCACGGAGACATCCGCCCTGAGCTCATACAAGCCTGACGGACAGAGCGAAAGATCGATATTCTCTTCCTCTCCGGAAGTAGCCGTGCCGCCGGTGACGACCCTGCCGCCATCACCGGACAGCGTATATCTGATCTCCGCAGGAGCGGCTATGCCGTCCGGCGTGAGCACCTGCATCAGCACCGAAGCGCTGTCGCGGCGGAGCAGCACCGGAGTCACGACATCCCCGCCGTCAACCTCCAGGCTCCCGACCCTGCCGTCAGAGCTGTTCTTAAGGTTCACCGAGAGGTCCGGATGTCCAGTGACCCACAACGTCCTGGAATATTCGCAGGTCTCCCCCGTCAGATCCGTTATCTTCACGCTGACGCCGTACATTCTCCATCCCTTGTCACCGTCCGGGCGGAAACTTATGCTGAATGCGCCGTCATCCGCCATCACGAGCTTGCCCGAGTTGATGACCCGGCCGTAAGACTTGACGGAATATTCTGACTTCCCGGAAGATACGGGATGTCCGGAATAGCTGCTCACACGCCCGGTGACAGTCACCGTATCTCCTGGAAGATACAGCTTGTCAGTACGGTCAAATGTCACTTCGAACGACGGAAGCACAAACTCGTCCACCCGCACGAAGCGGCTTACGATCTCTTCCGCGTCATCCGACGCTTCCGACACTGACAGGGTATAATATCCTCCGCGCCTGCCCTGCGGTATCGCAAAGCTGCCGGCCACGGAGCCGAATCCATTGGTCTTCAATAAGACAGAGCCCGCTTCCTTGTCTTCGGAATCGGTCAAAACCGCCTTGACGGACATTCCCTCTTCCACAGTCCCGGCAACGCCGACATAGTCGGTCCGCAGCAGCACAGCTTTGAATTCCAGAGTGTCGCCGGGATTGTAGGCTCCTCTGTCCGTGAAGAGCTCCCCTGTGAGTTCCAGTTCATCCGCACTCCCGGCAGCGGATATGTCGCGGCGCGGCGCCACGACATCGAGGTCTCTGCTCAGGCGCAGGAGCCCGTCCTCCCCGGCAAGAGAGCAGAAGATGCCATAATATGAATCTCCCTTGATCAGTGCCGCAATGTCATCCGGCACCGGAGTGAACCCGTCGAATTCAAATCCCGGATGCCGGGCTATGACCTTGCCGTTTTTCTTGAGGAACAGATCCGCCTTGCCCACAGGCTCCCCTGTCTTGTAATCGGCGGCATACAGGCATATTCCCCGAGAGTCGGCACGATGTGCAAGCGAGATGCGGTATGAGGCATAGGCGCACCCGCCCGAAACCTTGCCGGATACGGCGTCTATGACATACTCCCCGTCACCGACATCCGGCAGACCTACAGTCACTGTATCCGTCTTGCAGAAAGACTTCTTCGCATTGTCAGCCGCGATGTCCAGAATCTTGTCCGACGGCCTGCCCTTCGGATACATCGTCACGCCGGCCTGCCCGACGTTCTTCATCAGAATGACGATCTTGCCGTCCTCCACATTGACAGCCAAGCTCTTGTCCGTCATCGTCTCAATAAGGCCGGAGACCGTCCCGATCCCCTTCGCGATGACGGCTTCCGAGCCTTTGAGAGCCTTGCGCGCCGCCTCGAACGCCTTGCACTCCCCGTAGAAAGCCTTGAACTCTTCGCCGGAGGCGTTCTCCATGTTCAGTTGCGAAAACCTCAAGCCCAGAAGATCCGCCCCGGCATACATCGACACGGCTTTCTCGTCAAATCTGCGGACGAATGTCTCCAGCGCGGATTTCTTGATCCGTCTCGACTCGGGACTGTCCTCCGCCATCAGCTTCAGCGGGAGATACTCCAGATATGCGCCGAGAGGATACGACCCTGCCTCATATCTTTTCAGTTCCTCATATATCACTCCCTCGTCCACACTGTTCTTCGAAGTGAACGGAAGCAGCTGCCACAGAGCATATTCGTAGTCATCAGCATAGAATTCTTTCAGAAAATCAGCCGAAAGAACCCCGTAAAGCCCGCCGTAGCCGGAGCGCCCGGCATAAAACGCCTTGTTGCATCCATTCTTGAGAGTCCCGGCATTGGAGAGGACATAGTCAAATATCTCACCCTCCGGCCTGCCGGAATGCCGGAGCATCCATACAAGCGAGACTATCGGCTCGCCGAAAGCCTCCACATCTGTCCGGAACTGCGCCTTCAGCGAATCCGACCTCTTCCAGTTCCGGGACGACGCCACTGAGACATATTTTTCCGAAGCATCATAGAAGTCCCAGGAGAGATGCCTCCCGGAAGCCTCACGGATGATTTCAGACAGGATTTCTTCCTGTCTGACAGGCCTGTCGGCGGCCGCCGCTTTGTCATATTCGGCCCACAGGGACACGAGGCTGTGGCCGTCCTTGTCACGTCCCGGGGACGTGGCGTCATGCTCGGAGAAAAATGCAAACATGGTCAAAGATATCAATCCAGCGACAAGGGATATGCCTATTGTCTTCGCTACGGATGTATTCATAAATACTAAGAAGCTGTTTTGAAATAATTCCTCTCTTTTCTTACACGGCCTTTCCAGGTCGCAAACCGGAGATGGGGGTTTCTTGTTAAATGCCGCAGGCCGGCATACCTTGCATCACGGGCGAACCGCACATATTCAATTCCTTGAGCACAATATAGCAAGAATCAGAAACACTTCACCGCCTCGGCAACGATGAATGTGGAGCCGCCTATATAGACCAGAGGCTTCCCTCCTCCGTCGGCTTTTGCAATCTTGAGGGCGCAGTCAACGGCATCCGCCACGGGACCAGCAGCACAGGCCCTCCCCGAAGGACGGCCGGAGAGGGCGCAGAACGCATTGTATCTGCGCATTATGTCCTCCGCAGGCAGCGCCCGCGCAGTCTGCGGGGTCGTGAACACGTAGGCCGCATCTCTCGGGAACAGAGGCAGTATGTCATCCAGATTCTTGTCGGCCATCACCCCGTAAACTATTGTCAGCGAGGTACATTCTCCGGACGCGATCATTCCGGAGAGCTGGGCGAAATTGTATTTCAGGGCTGCGGCGTTGTGCCCTATGTCGCAGAGCACGAACGGGCTGGCGGACAGCTTCTCCCACCGCCCGTGGAAATCCATCCGCGCAGCCGTATGGACGATGGCCGAGGCCACCCTGTCCGCATCTTCGAGCGCCACGGCGGCACGGCGCAGAACTTCCTCTCCGGAAGACAGCCACCGCCTCCGGAGCACATCTGCTGACACAAGCACGGTACGCAGATTGGCCCTCTGATAGGAGCCCTGCAGATCCATTTCCCTAAGCAGCTCATCCCTGCGCTCCCATAAGGACGGCTCCTGCCTATCGGCGAAGACAAGCCCGCCGGCATCAGGCCCGCAGCTCCGCCTGAACACGGGCTCCGTCTCCGGCAGAGTCTGCCCCACCACGGCAGGCACTCCCGACTTGAAGATGCCGGCTTTCTCTGCGGCTATCGCGGCAAGCGTGTCGCCGAGCAGATCGCAATGGTCCAGTCCGATGCTCGTCACGATGCTCAGCTCCGGACGTATGATGTTGGTGCTGTCCAGCCTGCCGCCGAGCCCCACCTCTATCACCGCGACATCCACGGCGGAGTCGGCGAACCACTTGAACGCCAGCCCTGTAGTAATCTCGAAAAATGACAGGTCCAGCCTGTCGAAGGCCTCGGACCGGGACTGCAGAAAGTCATATACATATTCTTCGGAGACCAGCTCCGCGACTTGCTCTTCTCTTCTTGCGCGGCCGTCGATGATCCTCATCCTCTCCCTGAAATCCGATATGTGCGGAGAAGTGTACAGCCCCACCTTCAGGCCCGCCCCGGCGAGGACGGAAGCCAGCATGTTGGCCACCGAGCCTTTTCCGTTCGTACCGGCCACGTGGACTGTCCTGTATGCGGAGACCGGATCGCTGAGTTCCGCATTGAAGTCCAGCATATGCTGCAGCCCCGGCTTGTATGCATCGCCGAAAGACGATGTCTGCACTGAGGGAAATCTCCTGAATATCGACTGTATCAAAGAGTTGTATGTGTTCTTGTCCATTGTGTCCGCTGTTTCCGGTCCGATATCGGAGTAAAATTACTCCGCCCGGAGGGAAATAACAATGAAAAAATTTTTGGAAGTGCGGATATTTTGCATACTTTTGCATCGACAAAATTGTTGAACACGATTGTTGAACAGTTTTGTCGGCACGACAGGCGAATATTAATCTATTGATTATAAATAGTTTCACATTATGACAAGAGAGAACTCCGACACTTCCGCAAAAATCCTGAAAGCTGCGGAAGACGAATTCCTGGAGAAAGGCTACGGAGGCGCGAGGATGCTCTCCATAGCGTCCAGAGCAGGCATAAGCCACTCCATGCTGCACTATTATTTCACGTCCAAGGAAGAGCTGTTCAATAATGTGTTCAACAGCAAAATGGACCTCATCGCAGACATTCTCAGCGGTATCTATCAGGAAGACAAGAGCCTCACGGACATCATCCGGACATTTTCCGAGAAACAGTTCGAGACCATCCGCAGTAATGCGGGATTCTGCCTGTTCGTCGTGCGGGATGTGATCCGGGACGAGGAGAATCTGAGGAGAGCACTTGCCATCATGACAGAACGGTTCTCCCCCTATTTCGAGAAATTCAAGGCCGCTCTGGACGAGGAGATAAAGGCCGGCCGGATACGGGAGATAAGCCCGGCGAATCTCATCATGAATGTGGTGTCGCTCAACATTTCCACATTCCTCGCCACCCCGGTGATCCGGAATCTGATGCCCGGGGTCGACATTGACCAGTTCCTGAACGAACGCAAAGAGAGCAATATCGGCTTCATCCTGTCAGGACTGAAACCGGAATGAGAAGGGATTGAAAAGAACCATTCAAAGCAGTTTCCGAAACACTTAAAAATGAAGCATATAACATTCATCGCGCCGCTATGCCTGGCCGCGGCGGTGTCAGCTACGGCTCTGCCGGCCCGGGACAGATCGGACCTGGGTCAGAACAGGCCTGTCCAGGCTCAGAACAATCGGGATCAGATCCGGAGCAACCCGGCCGCATCCAAGGACGGGGCCGGATTTCCGCAGGAGAATCTGACGCTGGAGCAATGCTACCGGGCCTCCGAACGCAACTATCCGATTGTCCGTAAATATGATCTCATCGGCAAGACCCGGGACTACACCGTATCGAATGCGGCCAAGTCCTATCTTCCGCAGGTCACTCTCTCCGCAAGGGCGAGCTGGCAGTCGGATGTGACGAAATTCAGCATCGACGGAGAAAAGCTCGCCTCCGGCAGCTTCGGCAGCCTTGTCGGTGCGCAGGAGCTCAGCGAACTGATCCCGCACATCAGCAAGGATCAATATGTCGCGTCTCTGGACATCAGTCAGACCATCTGGGACGGTGGAGCGGCAAAGGCGCGGAAGGAACTCGCCGAGAAAGAAGCGGAAGTCGAGTCCGGAAGTGTCAGCACCAGCCTTTATTCACTCAGGGAACGCATCAACGAACTTTATTTCGGAATTCTGCTCCTTCAGAGCAATATCGAGCTGAACAATCTGATGCTCAGCAGCCTCAACGCCAGCTACGACAAAGTCAGTTCCTATCTGTCCGGCGGGGTGGCGGGGCAGGCGGACCTCGACGCCGTCAAGATCCGGATACTCAAGACAGGACAGGAGACGCTGAGCCTCGAGAACACGAAGGCGGCTTACTGCAAGATGCTTTCTCTCATCACAGGGCTGCCTGTGGACGGAAGCTCCATCCTGGAGAAGCCTGCGGAGCTCGCAGTCTCCGGCATCGGGATACGGCGACCGGAGCTGGAATTGTTCGATGCGCAGACAGCCCGGATAGCGTCGCAGAACCGCATGCTCAATGCCGGGCTGACGCCGAAATTCGGCCTCTACGTGACTGGCGGATACGGCAGGCCGGGGCTGAACATGCTCGGTGACTCTTTCAGGCCATTCGTGACGGCAGGAGTGAGACTATCCTGGAACATAGGCAATTTCTACAACATCCGGAACGACAGACGTCTGCTCGGGGCCAAGGCCGCGATGACCGAGGCGGACAGAGCCGCATTCCTGCTGAACGCGGACATCGACACGAGCCGTGGCGAAAGCGAGATAAGCACGCTCAGGGGCCAGCTGGCATCCGATGACGAGATCATCCGCCTGCACAAGGAAGTGCTGAAGGCCAACGAGGCGAAAATGGCGGAAGGCACCATCTCCGGGACCGATCTTGTCGGCTATATGAATGACGTGCTTATGGCCGCGCAGAGCAAGGTGCGGCACGAAACGGAAATGCTGCTCGCCATGTACAATCTGGCTTTTGTCCGCGGAAGTCTCCCGGAGGGAGACTAAAGGGCCTCTTAACCCCTGCGGGACTTGTCAGTCACTCCGCCAGGCTTTTCAGTCATCTTGAAAGAGAAAAAGACGAATCATTCCAAAACAGCATCAGAATATACAATGAACACAAAGACACCGTCGCTGATAGCGGTACTGCTCGCAGCGGCATCATGCACAGATAACAAAGGGGCGTTCGACGCCTCCGGGGTCTTCGAGACCACCGAAATCACGGTTTCATCCGAAGGAAACGGAAAAATAGTCAGTTTCACGGCCGAGGAGGGGGACAAGGTCAATGTCGGAGACACTCTCGGCTGCATCGACACCGTACAGCTGCACCTGACGAAGCTTCAGCTTGAAGCCGAAAGACAGGCCGTCGGCAGCGGACGCCATAATATTGCCAGTCAGATCGCCTCTCTGGAGCGCCAGATCGACAAACAGAAAAACGAGCTGGCAAGATTCTCCTCCCTCGCCGCAGCCGGGGCTGCCGGAGAGAAACAGGTGGATGACATCGCATCACAGATCGATGTGCTCGAACGGCAGCTGGCCGCACAGAAAGAGACACTCAGCAACGCCAACATCGGCATTTCCGGCAAATTGGCCGCCCTTGACGCCCAGATCGCCCAGATCGACGACCGCATCCGCAGGTGCGTCATCACCAGTCCGGCCGACGGGGTCATCCTCGCCAAATACGCTGAAGAAGGCGAACTTGCGGCACAGGGACGTCCTCTGCTCAAAATCGCCGACCTGGACAATGTCCGGCTGCGCGCATATATCACGGCCGACAGGCTGACAAGTCTGAAGATAGGCCAGACGATGAAAGTATTCGCGGATCTGGGCGAATGCGGCAGGAAAGAATACCCGGGGACGCTGACCTGGATATCCGGTCAGGCCGAATTCACTCCTAAGACGATCCAGACCAGGGACGAACGTGCCAACCTTGTCTATCCCGTCAAGATCACGGTAAGGAACGACGGCATCATAAAACTGGGAATGTATGGAGAGGTCAAGTTCTGACATAGCCGTCAGATCCGAAAGCCTTGTCAAGAGCTACGGCACGCTCAAGGCTTTGGACGGGATCTCCTTCAATGCGGAACGCGGGGAGACATTCGGGATAATAGGACCCGACGGGGCAGGGAAATCGACATTGTTCCGGATCCTCACTTCCCTGATGCTCCCCGACTCGGGCAGAGCCTGCGTCGACGGACTGGACACAGACCGGGACTATGCTAAAGTACGGAAGATCATAGGTTATATGCCGGGCAAATTCTCACTGTACCAAGACCTCACCGTGGAGGAGAATCTGCGGTTCTTCGCCACACTGTTCGGCACTTCAATCAGGGAGAATTATCACTTGATAAAGGATATCTATTGTCAGATAGAGCCTTTCAAGGACAGACCCGCCGGGAAACTGTCCGGCGGAATGAAGCAGAAACTGGCTCTCTCCTGCGCATTGATACATTCTCCGAGAGTCCTGTTCCTCGATGAGCCGACAACCGGCGTTGATCCGGTATCCAGAAAGGAATTCTGGGATATGCTCGGCAGGCTCAGGGATGAAAGCATCACCATTCTGGTCTCGACCCCTTATATGGACGAGGCCGGAAGATGCGACCGCATCGCGCTGATGCGAAACGGGAGATTCCTGTCCGTGGCCACCCCCGGCGAGACGGTGCGGGCGTTCAGGGGCAATCTTTTCGCCGCAAGCTCGGACAGAATGCACATTCTCCTCGGCGATCTTCGCTCCTGGCCGGGAACGGTACGTGCATTCTCGTTCGGAGAGTCGGTGCATCTGACAGCACATCAGGACATCACCGCCGGCGACATCCACAGCTGGCTTGAGGACAGGGGGCACACCGGCATTTCTGTCCGGAGCATCACTCCGTCGGTCGAGGACTGCTTCATCACGATGCTGCAGGACGGGGAGAACTCACAGGAAACTGTCTTGAAATGATGGAGGATATGGTGGAAAATGTAATACATACCGACAATCTGACCAAGAAGTTCGGAGACTTCACCGCAGTGGACCGCATCTCATTCGATGTGCACAGAGGAGAGATATTCGGATTTCTCGGAGCCAACGGCGCCGGCAAGACCACGGCGATGAGAATGCTGTGCGGGCTGAGCAGGCCCACATCCGGACTCGGCACGGTGGCCGGACTGGACATCGCAAGGAATCCGGAAGAGGTGAAGCGCCACATCGGCTACATGAGCCAGAAATTTTCGCTCTATGAGAACCTCACCGTAAAAGAGAATCTCAAGCTGTTCGGCGGCATCTACGGAATGAGCAGGAAAGATATAGCCGCCAAAACCGACAGGCTCCTCGCCAGTCTGTCATTCTCGGAAGAGAAGAACACGATGGTCAGCGACCTGCCTCTCGGCTGGAAACAGAAGCTGTCATTCTCCGTGTCAATCTTCCACCGACCGGACATCGTATTCCTGGACGAGCCTACCGGAGGCGTGGATCCCGTGGCGAGAAGACAGTTCTGGGAGCTGATATACCGGGCCGCGGATGACGGAATAACCGTATTTGTCACCACACATTATATGGACGAAGCCGAATACTGCGACCGGGTGTCCATAATGGTTGACGGCAGGATACAGGCGCTGGACAGTCCGGCGGAGCTGAAACGCACTTTCGGCGCAGACGATATGGACGGCGTGTTCCGCAGGCTTGCCCGAGGGGCCGGGCGCAGCGGAGAATAGGTGCAGACCATCTCCCAAAATCACAGAAAACAATGAAAGACAGCAGATTCTGGTCATTCATACACAAAGAGTTCCTGCACATATTGCGGGACAAGTGGACATTGCTGATAATCATAGGCATGCCCATCGCGCAGCTCATGCTGTTCGGATTCGCCCTGACCACCGAAATCCGGAATGTCAACGTGGCGGTGTTCGACCCGTCCGGCGATGAGCTGACCACAAAGATCATCCGGAGAGTCGATGCAAGCCGGTATTTCAATATCAGCGAACGCATCACCGATATAAGCCGGATAAACGGAATATTCCGCGAGGGATGCGTCAACCTGGTGATGGTTTTCAGCGAAGACTTCTCGGCCAAGGCCGTCCGGGGAGGATCAGCCGCGGCGGACGGGGCCCGGATACAGCTCATCATGGACGGCACGGACCCCAATCAGGCATCGCTCATAAACGCCTACGCCACCAGCATCCTGAACTCCGCAAGGCAGGAACTTGCCGGGGAAATCGGAGCGGCGTCCATATCCGTATCCCCGGAGATACGGATGCTCTACAACCCGCAGAGCAAGAGCGCATACAACTTCGTACCGGGAGTCATGGGTCTGATACTCATGCTCATCTGCGCAATGATGACCGCCATAGCCATTGTACGGGAGAAAGAGACCGGCTCGATGGAAGTGCTTCTCGCCTCTCCCATCCGTCCCATAAACATAATCCTGGCCAAGGCCATCCCCTATATGGTCCTGTCTGCCGTCGATCTCGGGATCATCCTGCTCTGCGCCGTGCACGTCCTCGGTGTCCCGATCGCCGGAAGTTTCACCGGGCTGTGTCTTGTTTCGTTCCTGTTTTTGGGCTGCACCTTGTGTCTCGGACTGCTGATATCCACGCTCGTCAAGACGCAGATGGCCGCCATGGTGGCCTCGGGAATGGGCCTGCTGATGCCGACAGTCCTGCTCTCGGGACTGATTTTCCCGATAGAGAGCATGCCCCGGATCCTGCAATGGATATCCACCGCCGTGCCGGCACGATGGTATATCCAGGCCGTCAAGACGATAATGATACAGGGCGCCCCCGTGAAGGAGGCTCTGTGCGAAATGGGGATGCTGATGCTGATGACTTTTGTTTTAGGTGGTCTTACTCTGAAAAATTTCAAAATACGATTGTAAATCATGTTGTCCTTCCTCATAGAAAAAGAAGTCAAGCAGATGCTGCGCGACTCGCTTCTGCCGAAAATGATGATCGTACTGCCGATGATGTCGATGTTCGTCTTCCCTTTCGCCGCGAACCAGGAGATCAGAAACATCCGGGCCACGGTGATCGACAGCGACCGCAGCACCCTGTCGTCCAGGCTCATCGGAGAGATGGACGCCTCGGATTATTTCGACATATCCGGGCAGGCGACCACCTATGCCGAAGCCCTGCGGGACGTGGAGTCGGACAGATCAGACATGATAGTCGAGATCCCCGGCGGGATGGAGAAATCCCTGGTGCGCGGCGAGCCGGCCCGCGTGTTCATCGCCGCCAATGCCGTCAACGGGACCAAAGGCACGCTCGGGACATCCTATATGGTGTCGATGATATCCGGCTCCACGGTGCTGCGGGAGATGGTCCGGAAAAGCGCAGGCGCCTCAGTCACGTCACAAGCCGCGGACTTCTCGGTCAGCCCGGTCTACAAGTTCAACCCGTCGCTCGACTACAAAGTCTTCATGGTCCCCGCGTTGATCGTGATGCTGCTCACCGTCATCTGCGGATTCTTCCCGGCCCTGAACATCGTCAACGAGAAGGAACAGGGGACTATCGAGCAGATGAACGTGACTCCCGTGGGCAAGGTGCAGTTCATCCTGGCGAAGATGATCCCGCTGTGGATATGCGGCATCGTGATACTCGGATTCTGCCTCATCGCCGGCAGAATAGTCTATGGGCTTGTCCCGGCCGGCAGCGTCCTGACCATACTCCTGTTTGCGGGAATATACATAATTGTGGTGTCCGGGATGGGGCTTATTGTCTCCAATTATGCTGCGACGATGCAGCAGGCCATGTTCGTGATGTTCTTCTTCATCATGATACTTCTGCTCATGAGCGGCCTGTTCACGCCGGTTGGCAGCATGCCGGGCTGGGCGAGAGGCATCGCAGCCGTCAACCCGCTCACTTATTTCATCCAGGTGATGAGGCTTGTATATCTCAAGGGCAGCTCGTTTCAGGATATGATTCCTCAGTTTCTGGCGCTGTGCGGATTCGCTCTGGCATTCGGAGCGGCCGCCGTCCTCAGCTACCGCAAGAGCGGGTGATATCACCCGCTCTTGCGGTAGCTGAGGA
>CAVECU010000023.1:0-14204 GCA_963614015.1 uncultured Eubacteriales bacterium | reverse complement strand
CCGCTACACTCTGTGGGTTGGCTGCCTCCGCTCAAGAGGTTAGCTCCGCATCATCAAGTAGCGAAGTCGAGGTAAGCGCAGTCGCGCGATTTGATGTGAATCCCTACATTCCGCTCGGGAATGGTTCGGGGAGCGATTTCACGTTCGGCAACACGTCCGTCTACACGTTCATCGACGGCACGTTCGGGAGCGGATGGTTCTATTCGGTTTCCAATCACTGGCTCGGAGTGGACTGGTACAAGACCACCACGGAAGGCGACGGGCTGACACCGCTCTATTCAAGCACCTGGCATTCCGACGCCAACGACTGGATAGACTGGGCGCTGATTGGCTACAGTCTCGAAAGCGACAGATCCGGGACATGGGAATTCTCCCTCGGGAAAGACATGATGGCAATCGGTCTTACGGAGCTGGAAGACAACGATGTGGACTGCCACTATGACATCTCATCCTGGTACTGGAACAATTTCGCCTACGCAGCGGAAGACTTCGGGGGCGAGATCACGGCAGGCTCGTTCTACCAGTGGGGACTGAGCATTGGCTGGACTTCCCCGTCGGAGGCAAGCGGCCTGAAACTTCAGTTTTCATCCTCGCCGTTCTCGGTGCGTCCGTTCGGCGATTTCCGCAAGACATTCTCCCTGATGTGGACCGAAGAGCACGGCCTCTGGAGAGGAACGCTATCCGCAAATGCCATGGAAAGCTACAGCTCTGCGGAGAAAATCGGCACGGGAGCCGGAGCGGGAAGCCTCTGGTGGAAATGTCTTGCCGCCGGAGAGCGATTTACATTCAACGACTTGAGCTTCTGCCTTGATGCAATGCTCCGCACTGCGGACTGGAGCGGCAGACAGAATCAGGCGCTCGTCACGCTCAAAGCCCAGTACGACTTCGGCGACAAGCTGACCCTCTTCGCCAAGGCAGGCTATGAAATGCTCTCTTTCGCGCCCAAGGACGGCATCGACGCCGAGACCGTGGCATTCGGAGGCGCCGGGGTGCATTATTTCCCGTTAAGGGGCTCCAAAGCATTGAGACTCCACGCGGTAGCGGCCGTAAGCGACGGACTTTACTACGCTCCCGACCAGCTCTCCGTCAATGTGGGAGTCACATACAATCTTGATCTCAACAAATTGTTCAGCAGATAGGCAGGATGGCAAACGACATCATCATCGACATTGAGCATATCTCCAAATCTTTCGGCGGAGTGCAGGTGCTCAAAGACATCAATCTGGGCATCCGCAAGGGCGAATTCGTGACTCTTCTCGGCCCGTCGGGATGCGGCAAGACCACGTTGCTCCGGATATTGGCCGGATTCACGCAGGCGGACAGCGGCAGAATCATCATGGACGGGAGGGACATATCGGACATCCCCCCTCATCACAGACAGCTCAACACAGTGTTCCAGAAATATGCGCTGTTCCCGCATCTGGACGTGTATGACAACATTGCTTTCGGCCTCAAACTGAAGAAGACCCCTACGGACGAGATAGACAAGCGGGTGCGCAAAGTGCTGAAAATGGTGACTATGACCGACTACGAGGAGAGGGACGTGGACTCCCTTTCCGGAGGTCAGCAGCAGAGAGTCGCGATAGCCCGGGCGATAGTGAACCGGCCGGAAGTGCTGCTTCTGGACGAGCCTCTCGCGGCGCTTGACCTGAAGATGCGCAAAGACATGCAGATGGAGCTGAAGGAGATGCACAAGGAGCTCGGCATCACGTTCATCTATGTCACCCACGACCAGGAGGAGGCGCTGACCCTGTCAGACACCATAGTTGTGATGAACGAGGGCATCATCCAGCAGATAGGCACCCCGGCTGACATCTACAACGAGCCGGCCAATTCGTTCGTCGCCGATTTCATCGGAGAGAGCAACATCCTGAACGGAATAATGCCTTGCGACAACAAGGTCCAGTTCATCTACCGCGACTTCGACTGCGTGGACAAGGGATTCGCGGAGAACGAGCATGTGGACGTCGTCATCCGTCCGGAAGACATATATGTATTCAGCGGCAATATGGACAAGGCCCAGTTCACGGGCACGGTGCAGACCTGCATTTTCAAGGGTGTCCACTATGAGATGACCGTGCTCACGAAAGAGGGATACGAGATGGTGATCCAGGACTACAACGCATTTGCGCCGGGAAGCGAAGTGGGCATGATCATCCGGGCGGAGGACATCCACGTGATGCACAAGGAATGTCTGCGCAACAGCTTCCGGGCCACCGTATCCGGCGAGAACCGGGTGCTCATGCTCGGAGAGGAGTGGGAAGTCGATCCTGCGGCGGGCGGCAACGGTGATCTTCTCGGCAGGCTCAAGGAAGGGGACGAAGTATATGCGGACGTGGAATTCGCCGATGTGGAGCTGATGGACGAAATGGACGAGGGCAATGTCAGCGGGCAGGTGGCGTTCATCCTGTACAAGGGCAACCACTATTTCCTCACCATCAAGACGGAGGGCGGAGACAAGATCTTCGTCCAGACCGACGACGTGTGGGACAAGAGCGATCTTGTCGGCATCAGCATAAAGCCGCAGAGCATCAGGCTCAGGGCCGCCGGCACCGATATGGAGGGAGACGGAAATGGGAAGTAGCTCCAGGACATTCAAGCGTTCCTACTGGTCGCTGCCCTACTTCATCTTCATGGTGCTGTTCGTGGCGCTGCCCCTGGTGATGATCGCCGTATATGCGTTCACAGATGCGTCAGGAGCGTTCACTCTGTCCAACTTCAGGCGGTTCTTCGCCACGGGGGAAGACATCAGGACATTCGCATATTCCATCGAAGTGGCTCTCATCACCACCGTCCTGTGCCTCCTGATAGGCTATCCGGCCGCCTGGATTCTCAGCAATTCGGGTCTGAACAGGTCCAGGGTGACTGTGATGCTTTTCATCCTCCCGATGTGGATCAACATGCTCATCCGCACGCTCGCCACAGTGGCGCTATTCGATTTCCTGAGGCTGCCGCTCGGCGAGGGGGCCCTCATCTTCGGCATGGTGTACAACTTCCTGCCGTTCATGATCTATCCGATCTACAACACTCTGGACAAGATGGACAAGTCCTATATCGAAGCGGCCCAGGATCTCGGTGCGAGCCCCTCGAACATATTCACGAAAGTGACTGTGCCGCTTTCGCTCCCGGGAGTCATCAGCGGGGTGATGATGGTGTTCATGCCCACCATCTCCACGTTCGCCATATCGGAGCTGCTGACACTCAACAAGGTGAAACTCCTCGGCACCACGATTCAGGAGAACATCAACAACGGTATGTGGAACTACGGCTCAACAATCGCGCTCATCATGCTGGCTATCATAGGATTGACAATGATTTTCTCCGACGGGGAAGAGAATATGGACAATGAGAAGGGAGGTCTGATATGACGGCTCTGAAGAAAATTGCGGCGCAGTCCTACATCTGGCTCCTGCTCATCATCCTCTATGCCCCGATACTCATCATCGCCATATATTCGTTCACGGAGGCGAAAGTCCTCGGCAACTGGACGGGGTTCTCGCTGGAGCTGTACAAGCACGTCTTCAACGGCGGACTGAACAATTCGCTCATACGGGCGATCGAGAACACCCTGATGATAGGACTTATAGCGGCGTTCCTCTCCACGATGCTCGGTGCGGTCTCGGCCATAGGCATCTACAACCTGCACGGCCGCAAGCGCAAGGTGATGACATTTCTCAACGACATTCCTATGATGAACCCCGACATCATCACAGGTATCTCGCTCTTCATCCTCTTCGTCGCGATAGGCGTCACGCAGGGCTACATCACGGTGATACTCGCCCACGTGTCGTTCTGTACGCCGTATGTGATACTCAGCATAATGCCCAAACTGCGGCAGATGCCCGAGAATCTGTACGAAGCGGCGCTGGATCTGGGAGCGTCCCCGCAGCAGGCGATGCGGAAGGTGATCATGCCGCAGATAAAGCCGGGAATGGTCTCGGGCTTCATCCTGGCGTTCACGCTTTCGATTGACGATTTCGCCGTGACCCTGTTCACCAAGGGCAACGGCGGGCTGGAGACCCTGTCCACCTACATCTACGCGGACGCGCGCAAAGGCGGACTGACTCCGGAGATAAGGCCGATAATGACGCTTATCTTCATAGCCGTACTCATCCTGTTGATTATTATCAATCTACGAACTTCACAATCTGACAGAAAATGAAACTGAAAAAATTCTTCTCCGCCGCAGCCTGCCTGGCTCTCGGTGCAAGTCTCCTCTGCGGCGCCGCCGACAGGGAGCACACTCTCAAGATCTACAACTGGGCCGACTACATCGACGAGGACCTTCTGGAAGAGTTCAAGACCTGGTACAAGGAACAGACCGGAGAGTCAGTCGAGATCATCTACCAGCTGTTCGACGTAAATGAGATAATGCTCTCCAAGATCGAGCTCGGGCACGAGGATTTCGACCTCGTCTGCCCTTCCGACTATATCATAGAGAGGATGCTGAGGCAGGATCTGCTGCTCCCGATAGACAGGGACTTCGGCAAGACTCCGGACTACACGGCGGGCGTGGCTCCGTTCATGATGGAAAAGCTCGGCGAAATACTGAGCTCCGGCAAGAACGCGCAGGATTTCGTGGTGCCTTATATGTGGGGGACGACCGGCATCCTCTACAATCCCAAGTATGTGACCCGGGAAGAAGCCTCCACCTGGGACTGCCTCAAAAACGACAAGTTCAAGGGCAAGATTTTCGTCAAGGATGCGTTCAGGGATGTCTATACTTCGCTGAACATCGCCATACACAAGGACGACATCGCCGCCGGGAAAGTCAGCCTGCAGGACGTGTGCAGCGATGCTTCCGACAGCTCCATAGCTCTTGTCGAGAGCTTCCTGTGCTCCATCAAGGACAATGTGCTCGGCTGGGAGGCCGACTTCGGCAAAGAGGCCATGACCAAGGAGAAGGGATGGATCAACCTCTCCTGGAGCGGTGACGCCCAATGGGCGATCGACGAGGCCGCGAAAGTTGGGGTAACTCTGGACTATGCGGTACCGGAAGAGGGCAGCACGGTGTGGTTTGACGGATGGGTGATACCGAAATACGCCAAGAATGTCCGGGCGGCCCGCTATTTCATCGACTTTCTCTGCATGGAAGAAAATGCGCTGCGCAATATGGAAGTCATCGGATATGTCAGCGCCATCGGCGGTGACACCGTCCTCGAAGCCGTCATCGACTCCGCGACATTCGCCCCTACGGATGCCTCCTACTTCTTCGGAGACAAGGGCAAGTCCGTATGTATCAATCCGGTACAATATCCGGACGCACACATCATAGCCAGATGCGGGATGATGCACGACAGCGGGGACAGGACTGAAAATCTCCTGAAGATGTGGTCACGGGTCAAAGGTGACAATGCCGGCTCGTTCACCTACATCTGCATCGCCGCTGCGGTGGTGGCGATCATCGCGGGCGTGTGCCTGTCAAAAAGCCGCAAGAACAGGAAAAGACATCACGGCAGGTCATAAGGGGCCTGAAGCCGGGGATTTTTTGCCAAGTTTTTGCTAACTTGCAGTGCCGGGAGGAGAATGCCGAAAGCCGCCTTCCCGGCATTATTCCAAAACAGTGTCTGCTAAAATTTTACGATATGTCTCAGGAAAGTCTCGCCGGAATACGGCAATATGTCGAAAAAAACAAGGACAGGTTCTTCGAAGAATTGTTCTCCCTGCTCAGAATCCCGTCAGTGAGCGCGCTGAAAGAGCATTCCGATGATATGCGCAGATGCGCCGGCAGGTGGCTTGAGATCCTGAAGGAATCCGGCGCCGATGAAGGAGCCGTATATCAGACGGAGGGACATCCGGTCGTGTTCGCCAGCAAAATCATCGACCCGGCGCTGAAGACCGTGCTGGTCTATGGGCACTATGATGTGCAGCCCGTGGAGCCGCTTGACAAATGGAATTCGGATCCGTTCGAGCCGGAAATCCACGACGGAGCCATCTGGGGACGCGGGGCGGACGATGACAAAGGACAGACGTTCATGCACGTCAAGGCGTTTGAATATCTGGTGAGGACCGGCAAGCTCCGCCACAACGTCAAGTTCATATTCGAAGGCGAAGAGGAGATCGGAAGCAAGCATCTTCCGAAATGGGTGGAGGAGCACAAGGATCTGCTCGCCTGCGATGTGATTCTCGTGTCGGACACCACGATGCTCTCCGAGAAAGCTCCGTCCATCAACTGCGGAATGCGCGGAGTGACATATCTCCAGGTGGATGTCAAGGGCCCGGACAAGGACCTGCACTCCGGACATTACGGCGGAGCGGTCGCCAACCCGATCAACACTCTCTGCGATATGATATCCTCCCTCGTGGACAGCGACGGACGTGTCACCATCCCGGGATTCTACGATGATGTCGCGGAAGTCTCTGCCGAGGACAGGGCGTCTCTCGCCAGGGCTCCGTTCGACATCGACGAATACAAGAGGAGCATCGGAGTGGATGAAGTCAAGGGAGAGAAGGGATTCAGCGTGCTGGAGCGCACGGCCATCAGGCCTTGTCTGGACGTATGCGGGATCTGGGGCGGATATACCGGAGCCGGCAGCAAGACGGTGCTTCCTTCCGAGGCTCACGCCAAGATATCGATGAGGATTGTCCCGGACCAGAAGGCCGACAAGATAATAGAACTCGCCGAGAAGCATATCCTCGCCATCGCGCCGCCTTATGTCAAGGTCAAGGTGGAGAAAATGGAGGCCGGCAACGGATTCCTGATCCCCATCACGTCATCCGCATACAAGGCCGCATCCAGAGCGGTGGCGGAAGTCTATGGCATAGAGCCTGTACCGAGCCGCGGAGGCGGAAGCATCTGCGTTCTGGCCGAGATGAGGACCATCCTCGGAGCCGATCCTCTTCTGATGGGATTCGGGCTGGAGCGTGATACGATCCACTCTCCTAACGAGAGCTATCTTCTGAGCCAGTTCAACGCCGGGATAGAGTCCATCACACTGTTCCACGAATATTGGGGGAATATACAATGAGCATAAAATCCAGAATTTTCGGTTCTTCCGCAGCCGTCGTCCTCATAGTCCTGGCGGCATTCTTCTTTTTCCGTTTCTACTTCGTGTTCGGCGAGGGGGTCAAGGCCGGAGAACTCAATCAGGTTGTCTATAAGGGATACATTTTCAAGACCTATGAGGGCAGACTCATCCAGTCGGGCCTGAGAGGGACAGGGTCCAAGGGCGCCGTCACGATGGAGTCCTATGTGTTCGAATTCTCCGTATCAGACAAGGCGATAGCCGATTCGCTGATGAGATGCGGCGGCAAGACCGTGGAGCTCGGATACAAGGAATATCTCGGAGCACTTCCGTGGAGGGGACAGCAGAAATATGTTGTGGACAAAATCATCTCGGTAAAATAATCTTATGACATACGGAAAACTGACGGCTGCGGCGGCGTTGATCGGCGCAGTCATATCTTTCGGGGGCGCCACCCCTGCCATATCCGCGAACGCAGCGCTCCGGCACAGGCCTGCGGACAGGACAGCTGCAACTGACGTCAGTAAGACGGCCGCACCGGTCACGGCGGCGGCCGGCACGGCAGATCCGGTCGTGAAGCCGGAGCTGAAGACGGTGGCGACACATGCCGCAGCCGGCTCAGGCAAAGACCTCACGATGGAGGAAGTCATACTCTCCCGCAGCATCTATCCGTCCAGGATCCGTCCGCAGTGGACAAGTGACGGGACGTTCGCTTATTGGGAAGGCGCCGACTGCCTTCTGTACGATGTCGCCACGGGCGAAAGCCGCAAGGTCGAGCCCGAGACATTGAGAGACAGCATCCGGATGACGATGATAAACGCGCTGCCGTCCGGGGCTGAAAACATCACTCCCGCCAAAGTCCCCGGCCCAGGCGGAGTCAGCTGCAATGCCGTGGCATACACCATCGGCCGCAGCCTCTTCCTCATCGACAGGAGCCTGCACAAATATCTTGTGGCGGGAAGCACCGACCGGAACATCACCTATGGACAGAGCGTGAGCAGAAACGAATTCGGCATCGGAGAAGGCATTTTCTGGTCGCCGGACGGGAAGAAGCTGGCATTCTACCGCAAGGACGAGAAGGAAGTCACGGACTTCCCTCTCCTGGACATCACCACGAGGACCGGTTCGCTTGAGCTGATCAAATATCCGATGAACGGAATGGGTTCGGAGAATGTCCGGCTCGGAATCTACGACCTCGCATCCGACAAGACCGTATATGTCGAGGCCGATGACTTCGGCTATGACCAGTATCTCACCTGCACAAGCTGGTCGCCCTGCGGCGGGCACGTATTCATCCAGGTCCTCGACAGGACGCAGAAGCATCTGAAGCTCAATATGTACAGCTCACGAGACGGCTCATTCGAGAAGACCATTCTCACCGAAGACAATGACCGCTATGTCGAGCCTCTGGACGGGCTGCACTGGCTCTCGGGCACGGACAAGTTCATCTACCGCACGAACAACCGCGACGGCTACCGCAATCTGTACATCTGCGACACGCTCGGCAACGTGGAGCGTCTGACCTGCACGGATGCCGACGTGAGCTTCATCGGAGAGAACGGCCGCTCGGTATTCTACACCTCAGCCGAGGTGTCTCCGGTGGAGAATCACCTGTTCAGGATAGATGTGGGCATCGGCAGGAACGGCAAAGTCAGGGCCGGCAAGCCGGTGAGGCTGACACCGGAAGAAGGGTGGCACGACATCCGGATGAATGCCGGCTGCACCCTGTTCGTGGACAGCTTCAGCAGCTTCAACAATATGACAACTGGTTCCGTCTGCTGAAGCCGGCCGGGTTCGATCCTGCGAAGAAATACCCTGTCGTGGTCTATGTCTATGGCGGACCCCACTCCCAGCTGGTGAGGGACTGCTGGCTCGGGCAGATCCGCATGTGGGAGATGTATATGGCTCAGCGCGGATACATCGTATATGTCCAGGACAACCGGGGCACGGAGAACCGCGGAGCCGAATACGAACAGGCCATACACCGCCGCTGCGGCCAGGCCGAAATGGCCGACCAGATGATGGGTGTGGAGGCTCTCAAGGCTCTGCCGTATGTGGATGCGGACAGGATAGGCGTGCACGGCTGGAGCTACGGCGGATTCATGACGATATCGCTTATGACCAGCTACCCGGAGACATTCAAGGTCGGAGTGGCCGGAGGCCCCGTGATAGACTGGAAATGGTACGAGGTGATGTACGGCGAGCGCTATATGGAGACAGAGCTGACCAACCCGGAAGGATTCGCGCAGACAAGCCTGATAAACAAGGCCTCGTCCCTCAAAGGCAAGCTGCTGATATGTCAGGGAGCCGTTGACAATACCGTCGTCTGGGAGCACAGCTTGAGCTTTGTCCGGGAATGCATCAAGAACAACGTCCAGTTGGACTATTTCCCATATCCCTGCGCCGAGCACAATGTCTTCGGCAGGGACCGCATCCACCTGATGGACAAGGTCACGATGTATTTTGACGATTACCTCAGATAGGGACATTCAGACAGAAAAACATTCACATTCACACAACCCGGCCGGAGAACGGCCGTTAAACGGAAACAGGCGATGACGACTGACGAACTTTACGGACAGATACGCAAGAAGCGGACGATGCTCTGCGTGGGACTTGACACGGATTTCGAGAAAATGCCGGAGCACATCCGGAAGATGGCAAGCGAAGGCGGGACCGCCATCCGGAGTGAGCTGTTCGGGGGCAGGACCGGAGCCATACTGGCCTTCAACAAGGCGATAATAGACGCTACGGCGCAGCATTGCATCGCCTACAAACCCAATCTGGCATTTTATGAAAGCCTCGGCACCGAGGGGATGAAAGCTCTGGAGGCCACTGTGGATTATATCCGCGGACGATATCCGGAGATGTTCCTCATAGCCGACGCCAAGCGCGGCGACATAGGAAACACGGCCAAGATGTATGCCAGGACATTTTTCGAAGCGATGGATTTCGACGCGGTCACCATCTCACCTTATATGGGCAGCGAGACCGTGACTCCGTTTCTCGAATACAGCGGCAAATATGCGATAGTGGTCGCACTGTCATCCAACAAGTCGTCAGCGGATTTCCAGTCCGCCGTTCAGGACGGAAAGCCTCTCTACCGCTCCGTGATGGAGAAGATGATGTCCATATCCTCACCCGAGAACATGATGTTCGTCGTGGGTGCCACGAAAGCGGACAAGCTGGCCGAAATCAGGGAGTTCTGCCCCGACAATTTCTTTCTTGTCCCGGGTGTGGGAGCACAGGGAGGTTCGGATCGTGAAGTCATGAAATACGGAGCCAACGCCAAAGGCGGTCTCCTCATAAATTCGTCAAGAGCAGTGCTGTACGCATCCTCCGGAGAGGACTTCGCCCAGGCCGCGGCCGATGTCGCGAGCCGTACGGCCGCCCTGCCGGAAGGAGACTGAGAAGCGGCGGACGTCTTGGCTGAAAATCTCAGCCGAGATGGTCTTCAGCGTATTTGACAGTGACGGTGAAAGTCTTCTTGCGGGATGACGGAGCCTCGAACATCGCGTCATCGAAGATCTTCTCGCAGATGGAGCGGAGCCCCCTGGCCCCGAGCTTGTTTCCGATCGCAGTGTCAACGATAAGCTCTTTCACTCCGGGCTCTATCACCAGAGTCATGCCGTCCAGCTCGAACATCTTCTCATACTGCTTCAGCACGGCATTCTTCGGCTCGGTCAGAATACGCAGAAGCGATTCCTTGTCCAGGCTGTCCAGATATGTGACAATCGGAAGCCTTCCTATGATCTCCGGAATAAGGCCGTAAGACCTCAAGTCCTCAGCGGAAACGTACCGGAGCAGATTGTCCTTGTCTATCTTCTGCTTCTCCGCTGCGCCGAAGCCTATCACCTGGGTATTCAGCCGCTGCGCAATCCGGCGCTCTATGCCTTCGAACGCGCCTCCGCAGATGAAGAGTATGTTCTGCGTATTCACGTGGATGAACTCCTGCTCCGGATGCTTGCGCCCGCCCTGCGGCGGCACATTCACGACACTTCCTTCAAGAAGCTTGAGCAGAGCCTGCTGCACACCCTCGCCGGACACGTCTCTGGTGATGGACGGATTGTCACCCTTGCGGGCGATCTTGTCTATCTCGTCTATGAACACGATACCGCGCTCGGCCTTCTCAAGATTGTAGTCGGCGGCCTGCAGGAGTCTTGACAGGAGGCTCTCCACATCCTCGCCCACATAGCCGGCCTGAGTGAGGACAGTGGCGTCCACAATCGTGAACGGGACATCCAGCATCCTGGCTATTGTCTTGGCGAGCAAGGTCTTGCCCGTGCCAGTAGGCCCTACGAGCAGGATATTTGACTTCTCCAGCTCGACACCGTCGTCCGGCTTGTCCACAAGATTGTGGTTGATCCTCTTGTAATGGTTGTACACCGCTACGGAAAGCAGCTTCTTGGCCCGGTCCTGCCCTATCACATACTGATCCAGAAAGGCCTTGATCTCCTTCGGCTTCTTGAGATTCTCTATGCGGCCGGGAGCCTGGGAGGCGCCGGCATGCGACTTGTAATCGTCCAGATATCCGGCAGCCATTGTCACGCAGTCACTGCATATGTGCGTATCGTTCTGCCCGTCAAACATAAACGGCACTTCACTCTCGGAACGGCCGCAGAACATGCAGTATTTTGTCTTCTTTCCAGCCACTTCTACTTGGATTTTTTCCCGGGTTTCAGGATTTCATCTACCATTCCGTATGCCAAGGCTTCTTCGGATGTCATCCAGTAGTCCCTGTCTGCATCCGCGAACACCTTGTCATAAGGCTGTCCGGAATGCTCGGATATGATCTTGTAAAGCTCCGTCCTCGTCTTCTCTATCTCCTTCGCCGCTATGAGGATGTCGGCCGCCTGACCTTGAGCGCCTCCGAGAGGCTGATGGATCAGCACTCGGCTGTGCTGCAGGCAGGAACGCTTCCCCTTGGCTCCTGCGCAGAGCAGGACGGATCCCATCGATGCGGCCATGCCGGTGCAGATGGTGGCCACATCCGGCTCTATTATCTGCATGGTGTCATAGATTCCGAGGCCCGATGACACCTGTCCGCCCGGAGTGTTGAGATACAGCGAAATGTCAGCATTGGCATCGGTCGATGCCAGGAACAGGAGCTGCGCCTGGATGATGTTGGCCACATCGTCATCGATCGGCACGCCCAGAAAGATGATCCTGTCCATCATAAGACGGCTGAACACATCCATCGAAGCGACATTCAGCTTGCGCTCCTCGATGATGGTAGGATTGATGTACGAATCCACGGCGGATCTATACCGGTGAAGGGTCGAGGAACCTATTCCCAGACCCTTATTTGCAAATTTATCAAATTCGCCCTTACTGTTCATCTGCATCGGTTTTTCAGAATACGTTCCCGAGCGGCCGGCCCGTGCGGCTCCGTCCGGATATCTCCGGAGATATCGGAGGCCGGGAATCTGATTTGAAGTCTGTTAAAGCGCCCTGAAGTCTTCTACAGACACCTTCTTGGATGCCTTGGTGATGGCGGATTCAGCAGCGGCCACGGCTTTCTGCGTCTCGACATTCTCGATGATGCGGCGGCCGGTGTTCTCATCCTTAAGCACGCGGGACGCGCTCTCCCTGATGATGGAATCCGGGACATTGCCCATGCCGTACTGCGCGTACTGATAAGCCACATAAGCCTCAGCCGCCTCATTGACATCTTTCTCTTCGATCTTCACATTGAACTTGCTGAGAATGAAGCTGCGCACAAGCTGCCAGCGGAAATCGGAGAAGAACGCCGGAGCCTCCTTGTCGATCTCCTCCTTGGAGAACTTGCCCTCGTTGATATGGAGCAGCCATCTCTTGAGGAATTCCTCGGGGAGTTTCACGTCGGCTTTCTTCACGAGATAGTCTTTCACGTCCTTGGAGAACTTGTAGTCGGACTCCTGCTTGTAGTTGTCCACAAGCCTTTCTTCCACCGCCTTGTCGAACTCCTCGGCAGAGTGTACTTTGTCCTCGCCGAATATCTTGTCATAAGTCTCCTGGCTTTCCTTCGCAGGAGCGAATGTCTTGACAGCCTTGATGGCCACATGGAACTCCGGAGCGATCTCCGCAAGCTCCTCTTTCTTGACTTTCAGCATATAAGCCCTGTCGGACTCGTTTGTGAACGCCTCATTCACATTGATGTCGAACTGGTCGCCGACCTTCGCGCCGACGAACTTGGCCTTCGCGTCACCCTCAACGTTCCTCACTCCGACATAGGCTCCTTCCGAAGTCCTGCCGCCTTCCTGAGTGAAATCAGCGATCACGAAATCTTCGGCGCCCGCCTCGGCAGTGTCCTCCAGCTCGCCGAACTGACGGAGAAGATTGTCCTTCATCTCCTTCTTGGCGACGTCGGACACCTTGATCGTATAATATGTCACCTTGTCCTCTGCTCCGAGCTCGAAATCTATCTTGGAAGACTCCGCGATATCGAACTTGAACGTGAAGTCATTGCCGGACTTCCACTCTATCTCCGGCTGGTCCTCGCTCGGAAGAGCTTCGCCTACGATATTGATCTTGTTGTCCTTGATGAATCCGTTGATGGCATCGGACAGCACCTTGTTCACGGAGTCGCCGAGTATCCTCTCGCCATAAACCTTCTGAATAAGCGCCATAGGGACCATTCCCTTGCGGAATCCCTTGAATTCTGCCGTACGTCTGCACTTGGAAAGCTCGCTCTTTTCAGCCTCCGCATAGTCTTCGTGGGCGACAGTCACCGTGAGCTGCATCTGGAGCTCATCAATCTGATTTTTTACAATATTCATGATTCTTATGTTTATATTTCCGCTTTGTATCTGCAAAAGAAACAGCCGGACAGGACGACGGCCGCGCAAGCGCGCAATCCAGTCACGACATAGCCTGCGAAGATAAGCATTTTATGGGAAACAACCAATTCCGGCAGACCGGACACGTCCCGGCGGCAGCTGGCGGAGTCAAAAGGTCCCGGCACGGAGCCGGAAGCGGTTTCTCTCACAGGAAGCTACTCCGAAGACTTGGGATAGACCACCCTTTCGTGATAGATCTGAGCGAGATACGATTTCAGCACGGACTTTATCCGGCTGAGCTCCTTGAGGGAAATGCCGCTGTCTTCCAGCTGCCCGTCGCCGATCTTTGAAGCCACGATATTCTCCACGAACGAGTCGAATGTCTCCGGAGAGTTGTCTTTCAGTGTCCTGGATGCGGCCTCGACGGTATCGCAGATCATCACGATGGTCTGTTCCTTGGTGACAGGCTTCTTCCCCTTGT
>CAVECU010000022.1:1439-14452 GCA_963614015.1 uncultured Eubacteriales bacterium | reverse complement strand
GAGCGCCAGATTGTGGTTCTGGTTGTCGTGGGTTCGAGTCCCACCGTTCACCCTCGGGGAAGAGGCCGGATCAGATAGAAGATTCAGCCTCTTTTTTTGTTGACTCCGCATCCGCATATTGATCACACGATGAATACAGACTACAACAAGGAACTTTCTGCCGGGCTGAAGGCGAAACTCTCCAAGATACGGCACATAGCCCTGGACATGGACGGGACCATCTATCTGGGAAGCAGGCTGTTCCCGTTCACTCCCGGATTTCTGGAAGATATGGCGGGAGCCGGCATAGGCTATTCATTCCTCACCAACAACCCCACGAAATCCGTTGCAGACTATGTCTTGAAACTGAAGAATATGGGGATCTGCGCCACCGAGGACAACATGTACACGACATCCCTCGCGGCCATCGACTATATAAAGGAGCACTATCCCGATGCCCGGAGACTGTATATGCTCGGCACGCCAAGCATGATCAGCCAGTTCGTGAAAGCCGGATTCGAGAGCTGCGAGGACGACCCGGACGATGTGCCGGACGTGCTGGTGGTGGCTTTTGACACGACACTCACGTTCTCCCGCCTGTGCAGAGCGGCGTGGTGGGCCGGACAGGGAATCCCGTATATCGCCACGAATCCCGACAAAGTATGCCCCACGGATCAGCGGACGGTGCTGGTGGACTGCAGCTCGCTTCAGAAATGCATAGAGCACGCCACTGGCAGGAAGCCGGACATAGTGCTCGGCAAGCCGGATCCAACGATGCTGTACGGGATAATGCACAGGCACGGGCTCCGGCCGGAAGAGATCGCGATGGTCGGGGACCGCATCACCACGGACACGGCCACGGCACACAATGCCGGAGCTGTCGGAGTGCTTGTCCTGTCGGGCGAGACCACTCCGGAGGCGGCCTTGAAGGTGGCTGAAGACGCCGCGGTCAACCCTTCTCCGGAGCTGTTCCCTCCGGACATCATCGTGAGGGATATCCGGGAGCTCGGTGACCTCATCCTGAAGTCAAGACAATAATCATAAAAACCTGCGGAAGAAAAGTCACTCCCGCAGGTTTTTTTCATTCTCTCCGTGTACCTTCGGGACAGGATGAAAATGGCCGGAAAGGCCGTGTAAGAAAAGAGAGGAATTATTTCAAAACAGCTTCTATGAGAATGAAAGAAATCGTCAAAGAAGAAAGGCCTCGGGAACGGCTGGTGAGAAGAGGTGCCGGAGCTTTGGGGACGGCCGAGCTGGTCGCCATACTGCTGCGGACGGGAAGCGGGCGGCACAATGTGCTGGAAATCGCCCACGAGCTTCTCGCCAGGGCCGGCGACCTGACCGGACTGTCATCGATGTCCGTCGAGAAGATGATGGAGACTCCCGGAATAGGGAAGGACAAGGCGGCGACACTGTCTGCGGCGATAGAGCTCGGCCGGAGATTCTCATCCGACGTAAGCAGAGCAGGCAGGGTGGCCGTCACGCAGGCCGGACAGATCTACAATGAGCTGATACCGATAATGAGAGGCCTGGACCACGAAGAATGCTGGGCGGTCTATCTCAACAGGTCGAACTACATCATCGGCAAGGAGCGGCAGACAAGCGGAGGGCTTTCGTCCACGGTCATAGACATCAGCACCATCCTGAGGAAGGCGCTGGAGAAGAAGGCCGCGGGCATCATTCTGGTGCACAATCACCCATCCGGCAATCCGTACCCCGGGGCTTCCGACATAAAGGAGACCGGGAAGCTCAAGAAAGCCGCAGACACCTGCGGGATCTCGCTTCTCGATCACATCATCATCTCGGACGGCAGATTCTACAGCTTTGCGGACGAGCAGATGAGCGTGGCTGACGTGCAGGACTGCACTTTGACGGAGACATAGTCGCCAGGTCGGCATTCCGCGCCTTCCGGCCCGGGGAACACACACATCTTGTTGGACGAAGTCCTGCCGCAAAGCTCAGCGGGATTGCGCTTGGAAGGGCCTTCGACAAGCACCTCGAACTCCCGTCCGACATCGCGCCTGTTGCTCTCAAGGCTCAGTCCGTTCTGGAGCTCGATGATCTCGCCGAGACGGCGGGTCTTCTCCGCCGGCGGCACATCGTCAGGATATTTCTTGGCCGCAAGAGTTCCCGGACGCTCGGAATACTGGAACATATAGGCGTAGTCGTAGCCCACGGCTTTCATAATCGACAGCGTGTCAGCATGATCCTGCTCTGTCTCGCCGCAGAATCCGGCTATTATGTCAGTAGTGATGGCGCAGTCGGGCAGCACTTCGCGTATCTTGGCGACACGCTCCAGATACCAGGCCCTGGTGTAGCGCCGGCGCATCTTCTCGAGCATGACATCGCTTCCGGACTGCACCGGGAGATGGATGTGGCGGCAGATGTTGCCGTACTTCGCCATCGTGTATAAGACCTTGTCGCTGATGTCCTTGGGATGTGACGTGGAGAACCGCACCCGCAGCTTCGGACTTATCTCCGCCACAGCCGCCAGCAAATCGGCGAAATCGGTCACCGCAGACCCGCCATCGGGCGATTTCCACAGATAGGAGTCCACGTTCTGGCCCAGAAGAGTCACTTCACGATAGCCTTTCGAGAACACGTCGCAGGCCTCTCTGACTATGGTCCCGGGCTCCCGGCTCCTTTCCGCCCCTCTTGTATAAGGCACTACGCAGTAGGAACATACATTGTTGCAGCCGCGCATTATGGAGATGAATGCGGAGACTCCGTTCTTGTCTGTCCTGACAGGCTCTATGTCACCGTATGTCTCCTCGCGGGACAGCTCCACATTGATCTGGGGATGTCCGGGAGATATCCTCGAGAGCAGCATCGGCAGGGAGCGGTATGAGTCCGGACCGGCCACGAAATCCACACGTCCGCTTTCCAGAAGCTTGTCCCCGAGCCTTTCGGCCATGCAGCCCACGATCCCGGTGACAACGCCTTCACGGAGCCGTTTCTGTCCGTAGAACTGGTCGATGCGCCCCCAGATGCGCTGTTCCGCATTGTCCCGGACGGAACAGGTGTTGGCCATCATCACATCGGCCTCCTCCATATTCTCCGTGCGGTCATAGCCGGCCTTCGCCAGGATTGAGAATATCACTTCGGTATCGTTGACATTCATCTGGCAGCCGTAAGTCTCGATATATACTTTCTTATTGGACATCGTCAGAAGCTGTTTTTAAAACAAGAATGCAAAGATACATTTTTCCGGCGCATATCCCTACGCTCCGGCCGTCCGCGGATGCGGAGTTGTTATTTCCCGATTATCGATTCCGTGAAGGGGATCAGGAAACTTGTGGTGACGATGGCGCCCTTTGCAGTCTGATGCTGATTGGGCTTATAGACGTTCTCAAAACAGTCCGGTCCGAAATACTTGGCTGCGGCAGGGTCCTGAAGGAAGAGCCACGGCTCGGAGCCCACGATTTTTGAAAGATTTTCGCGCATCCCGTCCACATTTTCGACCTGGTCACGCCACATCGGGACAGTGAGAAACGCCGTCTTCACGCCCTTGCTCCGGCACAAAGCCAGCATCCGCCGCGCAGCTTTCTCCGCCTCCACGCCGACAACCATTTCCGCCCCGTCCATAGGCGCGCCCTCCTTCCCGTATCTGGCCAGAGTCTCCTCCGTCAGTCCGCTGGTGAAGCAGATGAACCTCCCGTAATAGTCCTTGTCCCTGTACACAGGCGCCTTGGGATGCTTCAGATTGTACTGTATCAGCTCCTTCTTCTCGAACAGAAAACTGTGGTTCCTCAATGTGGAAGACCATGCGTAAGGAAGATTCTCCAGAGAAAACAGACGCGGCGCGGATTTGAGTTTGATGGGCAGATTGCGTCTGCTCTCAAAACTGTGGATCTCATCGGTAAGCTGCCCGTTCGTGAGCTTTTTCATCTGATAGTCACTGAATATCGTGGTCTCGAACACCACAAGCTCCGGCTTCACTATCTTCAACGCCTCCTCCAGCATATAGCTGCATTCGTCCGCCACTATGCCGTTGGAAGCCAGAAGAAAGCACCGCTTGCCGTGCTCGTTGAACATCTCCGGGATTATTCCGCAGTAAATGTGCGAGTTGCCGACTACGATGACATCTATCGGCGTCTTGCTCTCCGCATATTTGTACAGATAATGCCACGCCTTCCCGGTATGGTCATTGGACGCGTCGGACTGGAAGATTCTCCTGCGGTCGCACAGGTACAATGCGGCGCACACCGCCGCGCACAAGGCGGCCGCCTCGAGGAAGAAAATATATGGACTGTTCTTTTTCATCGTTTCAGCAATCGTTAAGAAAATAGCCTGTCTGCAATCCGTCAGAACTGGAAATAGATGAATCTGGTGTCATTGGCGATGCCGTAATGTCCCAGAAGGAGAATCACGGCGATGAGCGCAAATGCCAGAACCGCCTTGACAGGCATGCCGCATCTGTGGAAACCGGCTTTCAGGCTCCCGCCCCACTTCTCGCAGATGACTTCCCAGACAGCCAGCCCCGCCACAAGATACCAGGACAAGGCAAGTTCGCTGGCGTTCAAGCCATACGCCCCCGCCACATCCGACCATCCGTCCAGCCCGAGGGAAGAAAACATCGTGACGGCCTGTCCGAAATCCGCAGCCCTGAAGAATATCAGTGAAAGGGCCCATACGGCGAAGATCACCAGACAGTTCAGCACCGGCTTCCCGGCCGATTTCTTCAGCAGCCCGTCAAGGCATGCGACTGCCGCCGCACAGATAAGCCCCCACACGGCGAAAGTCCACGCAGCCCCGTGCCAGAGACCGCTCAACAGAAAGACTATGAATACATTGACCATCTTGCGCAGCTTTCCTTTGCGGTTGCCGCCGAGAGGGATATAGACATAGTCGGTGAACCAGGACGACAATGAGATGTGCCAGCGCTTCCAGAATTCCTTGAAAGTTTTCGAGAGATACGGATGATTGAAGTTGCGCACGAGCTCCATGCCGAACAGCTTGGCGGACCCTTGTGCTATTCTCGTATAGGAAAAGAAATCGACATAGAGCTGAAAGGCGAAGAAAACGACAGCCGTGACGGCAGCCGCCCCGCTGATCTCCACACCGGAGCCATATACGCTGTCCACCAGGACTCCCAGCCTGTCAGCCACCACTATTTTGAGGAACAGGCCGAATATTATGAGAGCGAGCCCCTCCTCGGCTTTGGCCCGGTCGAAACTCCTCCTCTCGGAAAACTGTGGGAGCAGACTTGACGCCCTCTCGATAGGGCCCGCCACAAGCTGCGGAAAGAAACTTATGAACGCGGCGAACTCCACAAAGTCCGAGGACGCCCGGACATCGCCCCTATACACGTCCACGGTATATCCTATCGCCTGGAAAGTGTAGAAACTGATACCTACGGGGAGAATGATATCAAGCGCGGCCCCGGGCATATCGACTCCGAAGCAGGCAAGCAGGCTCCGGAAGCTTCCGACAAAGAAGCCTGCATATTTGAAGTACAGCAGAATGAGCAGATTGACGGCTATATTGGCCGCAAGGACGGCTTTTCGCCCACTCCGGCCGGTTCTTTCCAAGGACAGGCCGCTCAGAAAAGATGTCAGCGTGGTGAACGCGATGAGGGCTGAAAATCTCCAGTCCCAGGCGCAGTAGAACACATAGCTTGCGACAAGGAGAAGCCAGTTCTGCCAGCTCCTGCCCTTCCCGACAGGCAGCCAATACAGGAGGAACACTGCCGGAAGGAACAGCAGGTATGAAAACGAATTGAACGGCATCTGTAATTCTGTGATTTAAGGAGCTGCCTGAAAATCCACCCCCGGTCAGCAGCCCCGGTTATCCGTCCGCAAAAATACGGACTATCCTCAACTTTACCAACGCCCCGGAGGCGCACGAAGAAAATTGGGGCATTTTCAAAACAGATTGTTATATTTGTATTTCGGGATTTCCTGGCCCTGATACGGGGCGGGAGATGTCCCGAAACGGTTTTTATGAAGAAAGTTCTACTCGCCATATTTCTGATGACGGCACTGACGCTTCTTGCAGGATGCGGCAGGATCGGTGACGTCCGGATTGCCGGCTGCAGGCTGGAGTCCGTCTCACCGTCGGGCCTGAGGAGCATCGACGCCGTCATCGGCACAGAAATTGAGAATCACGGCAGGGCGTTTTCCGTCTCGGACATCAAGGGCAGGCTCTACTACCGGGGCGATGCAGTCGCCGACTTCACGGCGGATCCGATAGAAGTGGCGCGAAAGTCCTCCGGACCGCACTCCGTGACCATATCAGCCACTCTGGCCAAGGGGGCATCCGTCCTCGGCATCATGGGGATGATAGGCAGCTTCGATGCGGGGCTGGTCACTGTAGACATAGAAGCGCAGCTCGGATCGGGAGCGCTCAGGCGCAGATTCCGTCAGGAAGGGATACCGCTTGACAAGATCATGACAGCGGCTGGGAGGGCCGCCAGAAAACAGACATTATGAAATCAGGCATAACAAGAACACTTTCAATGACATTGGCCGCCATCCTCGCGCTGACATCCCTGTCGGCACGGAGCGGAGAGGCCGGCGGGACATCGTCCTGCACGGCGGAGGCCGCCACGGACTCGCTGGTGTTCAGACCGGCGGCCCAGATAGACTCGGCCCTTGCGGGCAAATCCATATTCGCCCTGCTCTCCGAGCGCGGACACGGCGAAGGAGAAGTGTCAATCCATCAGTCCCAAGCCCTGGCGGAGGCCATGAAGAATCACATCGCATCCAATCCGTTCCGGACGCTGAGCGGCTACCGGGTGAGGATTTTCTTCGACAACAGCCAGAGCGCCAGGACAGAGTCGGAAGACATAATGAAGGAATTCGGACGCAACTGGCCGGGGATTCCGGCATACCGGTCCTATCAGAATCCTTTTTTCGAAGTCAAGGCAGGCAACTTCCGGACAAAATCCGAGGCGATGATATTTCTGAAAAAGGTCAAGGCCGCATATCCGGCATCCATCATCATAAAGGAGAATATCGCATATCCATCCGCAGACAAGAATCATCTCTACGATGTGGATACGGTGTCGGTGCCTGATGCGGTGACGGATATGATCCTTTAGAATCCCCCGACCCGCTCCATACGGGATTCCGGGGACGCGGCCGGAAAGAGGAAAGAACGATCGTGGCGAATCATCTCAAAACAGCTTTGCATGCTTAAACAGGAATTAGCTCTCAAACAATTACAGAAGTTATCCCCTCTTCAGATCCAGACCATCAAGCTCATCGAGCTGCCGGTCCAGGAGCTGGAGCAGAGGATACGCAAGGAATTGGAGGAGAATCCTGTGCTGGATGACGACGCTCCGGAAAAGAGCGAGGACGGAGATGACGAGCAGCCGCGCGAGGTGTCCCTGTCCGAGCTGAAAGATGACGATTCGATCCCTGAATACCGGCTGCACGTCAACAACTACGGGAAGGACGAAAGGCCCCAGTACAACACATTCTCGGTCAAGGAGAGTTTCACCCAGAGCCTTATGGATCAGCTGGGATTCCGCAACCTCAGCGAGCACCAGTACAATGTGGCGGCGTTCCTGATCGGGAGCCTGGACGACGATGGATATCTCCGCAGGGACATAGACAGCATCGTGGACGACCTGGCTTTCCGCATGAACATCACCACCACACCGGAAGAAGTGCTGGACATGCTCCACATCATCCAGGAATTCGACCCCGCCGGGACAGGCGCGAGAGACCTCAAGGAATGTCTCCTCATCCAGCTGAGGGGGATGAAGCGCACTCCGGATGTAGTCAATGCGGAGAGGATTCTGAAAGATTATTTCACGGAATTCTCCAACAAGCATTTCCAGAAGATCATGTCCCGGCTGAATCTGTCCGAGAGCGACATGAGGGCGGCCATAGCCCGGATTGTCAAGCTGAACCCTTCGCCGGGAGGGCAGATAGACGACTCCTACAACGATCAGGCTCAGCAGATTGTCCCGGACTTCGTCCTCACCCTGGAGGACGGCGACCTCAAGCTGACGATGCCGAGATTTTCCATTCCGGAGCTCCGGATAAACAAGAAATACGCGGCGATCCTGATGGATGCGGCAGGCTCTTCCGAGAGGCAGAAGAAGGAAGCCGCCACATTCGTGAAACAGAAGATGGACTCGGCGAAATGGTTCGTGGAGGCTCTCAAGCAGCGGCACAACACGCTGTTCAGCACGATGAGCGCCATCGTTGACTATCAGCACGACTATTTTATGGACGGAGACGAGTCACATCTGCGCCCGATGGTGCTGAAAGACATCGCGGCGAAGACAGGCTTTGACATTTCCACCATCTCCAGAGTGGTGAACAGCAAATATATAGAGACTCACTTCGGCATTTTCCCGCTGAAATATTTCTTCTCCGAAGGACTGGAAAACCAACAGGGAGAGGAAGTCTCCACAAGGGAGCTGAAGAAGGTGCTCCAGGACTGCGTGGACAAGGAAGACAAGCACAAGCCTCTCACGGATGACCAGCTTGTCACCATCATGAACGGCAAAGGCTACAAGGTGGCCCGCCGCACGATAGCCAAGTACCGCGACCAGCTCGGCATCCCCAAGGCGAGACTGAGGAAAGAACTGTAGCCTCATCAAGTCCGGGCCCCTATGACTGCACTCTCCGTTATCTTCTCATTGCTGCTGATACTGCTCATTGTCAGCACAATAGTCGTCATCATCTTCGATGACGGCGATTCTTCGAAGAAGATAGCGTGGCTCCTTGTCATCACGATACTTCCGGTCATAGGGGTCGTCCTCTATCTGATGGTGGGCATCAATTTTAGGAAGTCGTGGTATTTCCGGCACAAGCACAGGAAATTCATCGGCATATTCGGAGAGAAGGCGGGCGGGCGCATCCACGACCTGCTTTTCGGTCACCGCAAGGACGGACTCGTGAGGCGTGAGTACAAGACGATGGTCAATCTGCTCGCCTGCGACGGATCCACCTGCGTCACCGACGGGAACAGTCTGGAAATCATCACTTCGGGGCACCGGAAGTTTGAGCTGCTGATGGAGGATCTCCGCAATGCCCGGAAGCACATCCACATGGAATATTTCTATTTCAGACAGGATGCCGGCAGCCAGCAGATCAAGGAGATGCTGATGCGGAAAGCGAGAGAGGGCGTCAAAGTGAGATTCATCCACGAGAACATAGCCAACATAGCCATCCGCCCGGAGTACTACAACGAGATGAAAGAAGCCGGAGTGGAAGTGGTGAAATTCACCAAGCCGAGATGGCCGCTCCTCAACCTCGTCACCCAGCTGAACTACAGGGACCACCGCAAGATAGTGGTGATCGACGGAGAGATCGGATACACCGGCGGGATGAACATCAGCGACGACTATTTCCTCAGATGGAGGGACACTCATATCCGCATCACGGGCAATGCTGTCGCGGGGCTTCAATACAGTTTTCTGGACACGTGGATCACGGCCGACGGGGAAGTCGATGATGATTTCTCGACATATTTCCCGATGTGTGCGGATTCCTCGGCGGAAGATTCCCCCGGGACCGCCTGCCCTGAAGGAGCGGAAGATGCGGCATACAACGGTGATGCGTCCCGGGAAGCGGATGCGGAGGGAGAAGGCATGGCGGAAGCGCTGAAGAAAGCCCCCATCCAGAGCCTTGATATGAATTTCAAGCTCGGCGGACGGGACAAGCTGATCCAGATAGTCCCGGATGAGCCGGAATCCAGATGGCCGAACATCCATATGGGAGCGGTGTGGGCCGTGCAGCATGCCAGAAAGTACATCTACATACAGACACCTTATTTCGTGCCGCCGGAGCCTATGCTTCAGGCTCTTCAGTCGGCGGCCCTGAGCGGCGTGGATGTCAGGGTGATGGTGCCGAAGAAAGCGGATCTGTTCTTCATGGGGCCTGCCAACCGATCGTACTTCTCGGAGTGTCTTGAAGCAGGAGTGAAAATCTATGAACGCTCCGGAAGATTCATCCACTCAAAGACTTTCGTAAGCGATGACTACCTGTCCGAAATAGGCTCGGCGAATATGGATTTCCGCAGCTTCAACATTGACTATGAGCTCAACGCCTATATCTATGACGCTACGGCGGCGAAAGTGAACAAAGCCATTTTCCTGAAAGATATGGAAGCCTCGGAGGAAGTGACGCTCAAGGACTGGGAGAGCCGTCCGTGGCCGCAGAAGCTCGGACAGAAGATCATACGTCTGTTCGCGGCGCTGCTGTAGCTGCGCCCCGCCCGCAGCCCGGCACCCGGATCAGTTCAGGACGACCGTCCGGAAATACTCGTCAAACAGAGCCTTGGCCCGCTGCAGCTGCTCCGGCGTATTGAGCGGCACATCCGAAAGCTCGTATTTCTGCCCGAGACTGTCATATTTGTGGACTCCGAGAGTGTGATACGGCAGGATCTCGACCTTCTCCAGCATCTTGTATCCGGAGAAATGCTCTCCGAGAGCCCTTATGTCCTCCTCGAAGTCGCTGTATCCCGGCACAAGCACATATCTCAGCCAGAACGGCTTCCCGTGCGATTCAAGCCAGGACGCGGTGCGGAGCGTGACATCATTGTCCCTGCCGGTAAGGCGGCGGTGCCGCACCGGGTCGAATTCCTTGACATCCAACAGAACGAGATCGGTAAGCCCCAAAAGTGTCTCCACATCGGGGTTGTGCACTCCCCCATTGGTATCCAGACAGATGTGGATCCCTTCTTCCCTGAGCCTGCGGAAAAGCGGAATCAGGGCTTTCGCCTGCAGAGAAGGCTCTCCTCCGGAGAATGTCACCCCTCCCCTGCTGCCGAAGAACGGCTTCTCGCTCAACGCTTTCGCAAGTATGTCTTCCGGCGGCGTCGGATGTCCGCCCGCTGCCGGGATGGTGTCCGGATTGGCGCAATACAGGCATCTGAACGGGCATCCCTGAAGAAAAATGACGAGCCTGAGACCAGGCCCGTCATAAGTCCCCATCGATTCGTATGAATGAACGTTTATATCCATTTGTCCGATGCAAGAAGTTCGTGCAAAGCACTATATATCAGTCCACGAGCCTGTTACATCGACTGGTGGAATGTCCTCGCTATCACTTCGAGCTGATGCTCGCGGCTGAGCTTGGTGAAGTTCACGGCATATCCCGAGACGCGAATCGTCAGCTGAGGGTATTTCTCCGGATGCTCCATGGCATCCTCAAGCATCTCCCTGTTCAGGACATTGACATTGAGGTGATGAGCACCTTTCGTGAAATAGCCGTCCATCATCGACACCAGATTCTCCACACGCTCGCCGTCTGTAGGCCCGAGCGACTTGGGAACTATCGAGAACGTGTTGCTGATACCGTCCTGCGCGTCATTGTAGTCAATCTTCGCTACGGAAGAAAGCGATGCGATGGCTCCGTGGCAGTCGCGGCCGTGCATAGGATTGGCACCCGGCGCAAACGCCTTGCCCTTCTCGCGTCCGTCCGGAGTGGCGCCCGTCTTCTTGCCGTACATCACGTTGGAAGTGATGGTGAGCACCGAAAGCGTAGGCTCGGCATTCTTGTGGACAGGGAGCTTCCCAAGCTCTCCGCTGAAGAAATGGATGAGCTCCTTCGCAATCATATCCACCCGGTCATCATCATTGCCGAAGCAAGGGTATTCGCCCTCTATCTCGAATCCGTCCGACAGGCCTTCCTCGTTGCGGTGCACCTTGACTTTGGCGAACTTGATGGCTGACAGTGAGTCGGCTGCGATGGACAGACCTGCGACACCGTAAGCGAGATTGATCTTCGGATCGGTATCGATCAGAGCCATCTGGGAGCGCTCGTAATCATATTTGTCGTGCATATAGTGGATGATGTTCATCGCCTCGTTATATACGCGGGCCACCTCTCCGAGCACTTTCTTGTAGCTTGCCAGCACTTCATCGTAGTTCAGCTCATCGCTCTTCAGCGGCTCGATGCCATGGACCATAAGTGTTCCGGTGTTCTCGCAGCGTCCGCCGTTGATGGCAAGAAGCAGCGCCTTGGCCAGATTGGCCCGGGCTCCGAAGAACTGAATCGCCTTGCCGACAGCCTGATACGACACGCAGCAGGCTACGCCGTAGTCTTCCTCGCCGCGCACCTTGCGCATCAGATCATCATTTTCATACTGCACGGAGCTTGTGTCCACGGACACTTTCGCACAGAATTTCTTGAAGCCCTCCGGCAGCGATGAGCTCCAGAGCACCGTCATATTCGGTTCCGGAGCGGGACCCAGGTTGTACAGGGTCTGCAGGAAACGGAACGAAGTCTTGGTGACTTTGATCTTGCCGTCATTGTATTTGCCTCCGAGAGACTCAGTGATCCACGTAGGGTCACCGGCGAAGATGTCGTTGTAGGACTGCATCCTCAGATGGCGGACCATCCTGAGCTTCATCACGAACTGGTCGACAAGCTCCTGTGCGTAAGCCTCGTCGATAAGCCCGAGCTCCAGATCTTTCTGGATGTAGATATCCAGGAAAGAGGAGACGTTCCCCAGGGACATGGCGGCTCCGTCCTGCTCCTTGACGGCGGCAAGATAGCCCATATACACCCACTGGACAGCTTCTCGCGCGTTTTCCGCCGGGCGGCCGAGCTCCAGACCGTACATCTGTCCGAGTTCTTTCATCTCGCAGAGAGCGTGTATCTGGTCGGCCACTTCCTCCCTCAGGCGGATGCGCCCGTCTGTCATCGGGCCTGTAAGATTCTTCAAATCATCCTTTTTCGCCTCGATAAGACGGTCGAGACCATACAGCGCCACCCTGCGGTAGTCGCCTATTATGCGGCCTCTGGAATAATTGTCCGGGAGCCCCGTGAGGAAGCCGAGCTTCCTGAAGCTGAGGATCTCATCGGTATAGACATCGAATACTCCGTCGTTGTGCGACTTGCGGTAATGGGTGAAAATTTCCTTGACTTTCGGATCCAGCTCCACGCCGTTCTCGCGGCAGGCTTTCTCCACGACTCTCCAGCCGCCGAAAGGCTTGATCGCGCGCTTGAGAAGTTCATCCGTCTGCAGGCCTACGATAAGTTCGTTTTCTCTGTCAATGTAGCCTGCGGCGTGTGATGTGATGGTGGAAATGGTTTTCGGATCAATGCTCCTGACCCCTCCCCTTTCTC
>CAVECU010000022.1:0-1429 GCA_963614015.1 uncultured Eubacteriales bacterium | reverse complement strand
ATCTCCAAACGGGCGGTTACACTCTGTTATTCCGGAGGGCTTTCAAGTTTGATTCTTAAACTTTATTTAAACGTTTCCTGCGAAGTTTTAAACGTTTAATGCCTTACGGCCGGCCGCCGCACCTCACCGCCGCATCACAACAAATGATGACCGTGCGAAACGTTTTTCCGTTTTCAAAATAGCATTTTATTGGTATTGCCGCAGCTCCGGCACGGAAATAACTTTGCGGCGGTAAAAATTTTCAAACTCCGTGAACATGCCCACGGCAAATGGTCATATAATAATCTTGTTGACAGCGATCTGCACATTGCTGCCGGGCACACCCGCCTACGCCGGGGACTCTGTGCCGGGCAGACAGCGGCAGGCAGTCCGGGACAAGACCGGCACAAAGGAAATCACAGGAAAAGTGCTCGATGCCGAAGACGGCAGCCCGATCGCCGGAGCCGCCGTCAGCCTGATTGAAGACGAGGCGGTATGGAGCGTCACGGACTCATCGGGAATATTCCGCTTGAAGGCGTCAAAAGGGACTCTGCGGATCACCTGCCTCGGATACAAGACTCTGACGGGCGTTGTCAGGGCTGACGGGAGATATTGCCTGCGGACGGATTCCTTCGCGCTCAAAGAAGTGACCGTCACCGCCACGGAAAGTCACGGACTGACAAGTTCTTCCAGAATCGGACAGGATGCGGTCGCACATATCCAGCCGTCCAGCTTCACGGATCTTCTGGAGCTGCTCCCGGGCGGACGGGCGGCGGATCCGTCATTTTCATCGCCTAATACTATAACGCTCAGGGCTGTGCCTCTCTCCGGCGATGACTACAGCACCTCCGCCCTCGGAACACGCTTTCTCATTGACGGAGTCCCGGTAAACAACGATGCCAACCTCCAGAGCACACCGGCGTTCAGCAACTACGGCTCATCGTTCGTCAATGCCGGAGTCGACATGAGGACCATCACGACTGAAGACATAGAGTCCGTGGAAATCATACGCGGCATTCCATCCGTAGAATATGGCGACCTCACCAGCGGACTTGTCAACATCAGGCGCCGCAAGGGAGGCGACGACATCAGAGCCCGTTTCAAGGCTGACATGAAGAGCAAGCTGTTCTACCTCGGAAAGGATATGGAATGTGGCGGGACCGACAAGCTGACAACGAACATCAGCGGCAACTTTCTGGATTCCAGGGCCGATCCGCGCGATACGAGACAGAATTACAAGCGGCTCACCGGGAGCTTCAGAGCCGGCAGGACATGGACCGGGGCTTTTGTCCGTACATTGTCGGGAAGTCTGGACTATACCGGGTCTTTCGACGACAGGAAATCAGACAAGGATCTGGATTTCGGGGATTGCGGGCCGATCGAGACCTACAAGTCCAGCTACAGCCGTTTTGCCCTGGGCTGTGAATATGCAGTCCGGAGCAAGAGCCTC
>CAVECU010000021.1:0-14538 GCA_963614015.1 uncultured Eubacteriales bacterium | reverse complement strand
AATGCCGACCTCCTGGACAACATGAACAAGGTCTCCCCGAAGGACGCCAAGAATTATGATTATTAGGAAGTTGGATAGGCCTAATGAATCTCCGGCCAGTCCAACAGCGTGACTAACAAGTCCCGCAGGGACCGCACCGGATAGGTGCGAAACACCCCTAATAGGGGTCGCAGCATCAGCTGCGGGGGTTAATAGGCCCTTTGAGGAGGGTGACTAAAAAGTCCGACGGACTTTTTAGCCACCCTCCTCAAGAGTTCTGAGACTGAGAGTCTCAGAACTCTTCTTGCTTTCTGCGCCAGTTAAGAAGCGGAAGCAGGAATGATATTATGGACGCCACGACCCAGAAAAGCGAAGCCGGACCGAAATCATAGACCTGCGTCATCTGTCCGTCCACCATCTGCTGAGTGATGTTCTTGTCGATGAGCTGCCCGCTGATGATGTCCTGAAGCGCAGCAGCCGCATAACTTGCCATCCCGACAATGCCGAGAGCCGCTCCCGTCGCCTTTCTCGGCACGAGATCCACAGCCATCAGCCCTCCGAGGAAGCATATCAGCACGCCTATCGCAATACCGAACAATATCATCGCCAGAACATTGATCCATAGACTGTCGCCGCCGTACAGGAACAGCATCAGAGCCACTGTGTTAAGCACTCCGAATATGAGTGCCGGCATCTTCCTGTCACCCTTGAACAGCTTGTCGGAAAACCATCCCGACACCACGGTCCCGACGACTCCGCACCACGCATTGACCGAAAGGAGTATCGTCGCAGTCGAGAGCTCAAATCCTTTGACCTTCTGGAGGAACAGAACGCCCCATCCGTTCACCGCATACCGGCTCACATACATGAACGCGCTGGCGGCCGCAAGAATCCATACCCCGGGACTTCTCAGCACCGCCCTCTGGATACGCTTGACTTCCACCGTATTGTCTGCGGACGCTTTGGCCTCGGCCTCTTTCTGGGCATCAAGTTGAGCCTGCGTCTTCTCCCCGGTGAGGACCTCCACAGGAGGAAGGCCCTCACTCTCGGGAGTATCATGCATCAGCAGCAGAATCAGTACGATTCCGAGAGCACCGGCGAGAGCCGAGCCGAAGAAGCCCCACTGCCATCCCGCGAACGAGACAATCAATCCCACAAAGAGATATGAAAGTCCCTCGCCGAAGTTGTGGCTTGCGCTGAAAAATCCATAATACGAGCCTCTCTCCGACAGAGGGTACCACCTCGACAATGAGATTATGGCCGGCGGAGCGCCCATCGACTGCGCCCATCCGTTCATGGCCCAGACAATCGCGAACACCACGAACACAGCCATCCCGCTGATGCCTGCAAGCCCGCTCCACACGCCTAGAATCCCCATTATGAGGTTGGCGAAAGCGGACACGACAAGGCCTGTCGCCATGAATCTGCGGATATTGCTGTAGTCCGCCAGGAAGCCGTTCACGAACTTGCCCACGGCATAGGCGGCCAGAAGGCAGGAACCTATAAGTCCCAGCTGCCCGGCATCCAGAAAGCCGCTGTCGATGATCGGCTGCTTGACCACATTGAGACTGGTACGGCAGACATAATACAAGCTATAGCCGAACGTCGCCGCCAGAAACGAATGAAATCTCAATTTTTTGTAGACGGAATCCGTCTTCGCCGCATCCACCTTTTTGTCGGACGGGGCGCTTGTCTTGTAGAAACTCAGTATTTTATCAAACATCGCATTATGATTTTCCGGCAGAAGAAGCTTCTAATTCTCGCTTTTGCGCTCCCTGTTGCGGGTAAGCTTCTCTTTCATGGCATCGACACAGTCATTCAAAGCCTCCTCGAATGTCTTGGCAGACCTCTCGATGACAGGAGATATCCCAGGCACGTGCGCCTGTATCTTGACGCTCTTGTTGTCAGGAGACTCCAGAAGCGAGAGCACCACCTCAACATCAGTGACAGCGTCATCGAACTTCTCGAGCTTCGAAACCTTCTTCTCAATGTAATCCAACAGCTTGCGATCAGCATTGAACTTAAGGGACTGAACTCTAATCTCCATTGTTACCTCCTCTTTTTGCCCTTGGATGGGCGGTTAAATATACCTTTTTCAGTTTCTCAACGGTGTTGTGGGTATAGACCTGAGTCGCCGCAAGCGAAGAATGCCCGAGCAATTCCTTGATGGAATACATGTCAGCCCCGTCATCCAGCAGCTCTGTAGCCAACGTGTGCCGCAGAACGTGCGGAGACTTGCGGCCTGTGATACTGTCCTCCCGGCCAAGCTCCTCTTTGACAACTCTCTCCACATACACGGGATACAGCGGCCCGCCGGCGAATGTCACCAGCAGAGGCTCTGCGGAATCCCTCTCCCGCTCCACCATCAGTGCAACCGTATCCAAATATAACAAGATTTCTTCAGAAAGAGATGGGGTAAACGGGATTTCGCGCATCTTGTCTCCCTTGCCCCTGACCATCATCACTTTCAGCGAAAAATCCACGGCTCCGATGCTCAGTCCGATAAGCTCGGAGCGGCGGAGTCCCGTCTCGTAAAACATTCTCACGACAAGTCTTCCGAGTCTTCGGCGATAGAGCATTTCGCTCATTTTCAGCGCATTCTCACTGCTCCCCGCTTCACGGAAAGCCGAAGCGAAATCCGTAAACGCATCTCGGGAAGCATTGTACTCCGTATCCTTGAAATAGTCCGACATCGAGTCTTTCCGATAGAATACCGGAAGCCGGCTCTCCTGCCTGGGTCTGGTGATGAGCTTCACCGGATTGGAACGGAGAACGCCTCTGGAAAGCAGATATCTGCAGAAACTGCTGAGCGCCGACAGATGAAGATTCACTGTCCTGGCATCCAATCCCCTCTCCTCCAGCAGATACATCTCATAATTGCGTATATCCCCGGGGGTCAACGCCGACGTCAACACGTCATCCTTCCCGGATCCGTCCACATCGACATAAGAGACATATTCCTCCAGAACACGCCCGTAGATAGTCCGTGTCCTTGCAGAGTAGCGTCTGACGCCACCTATATAAGATATGAATTCATCTGCAAGCATATCCGGAAATGAAGATGGAGTTCCGGAGATCAGACTGACTTTCCGGACACGCCTTGCGCTCCGACTTCCCTGAGCCCCATTCCGGCGGCATATTTCCGCATCAGGACATCAGCCTCCTCGAAATTGTTGCCTATCACTCCGTCGAGAATGGCATTTTTCACATATTCCTTCAGCTCGCCTATCTCCTTGCACGGAGGAATCCCGAACAGCTCCATGACATACTCGCCGGTAATGGGATTCTTGAAATTGCGGATCTTGTCTTTCGCCTCCACTTCGACAAGTTTCTGACGGACAAGACGGAAATTGCGCTTTATCTTCTCCACCTTGACCGGGTTCTTGGAAGTGATGTCGGCATTGCAGAGGAGCATCAGATCCTCTATCTCGTTGCCGGCATCGAAAAGGAGCCGTCTCACCGCCGAGTCTGTAACCTCCTCATCCACAAGAGCCACGGGCCTGTGATGCAAGGCCACGAGCTTCTGGACATATTTCATCTTCTCGTTCAGAGGCATCTTGAGACTGCGGAAAATCTTGGGCACCATCCTCGCGCCTATTACCTCGTGACCGTGGAATGTCCATCCGGTCCCGTTCTCGAACCGCTTGCTGTCGGGCTTGCCGATATCGTGAAGCAATGCCGCCCAACGCAGCCACACGCAAGGCTCCGTGCGCACCGCCTCCGTCACTCCGTCACCGCTTTCGTCAGGCAGGAAATCATGCAGACGTCCCTCCCCTATGGCCCGCACCTCGTCTTCGGCGAGATTGTCCACCACCTGCACGGTGTGCGAGAAAATGTCCTTGTGTCCGTATCCGTCTATGGTCTCCACTCCTTTCAGTCTGGAGAGCTGCGGCAGCACATAGTCCAGCAGGCCCGTTTCGTCCAGCAGACGGAAAGCCATCGAAGGCTTGCGGCACAGAAGCATCTTGTTGAGCTCCTCGGATATGCGTTCTCCTGACAGGATTGTCATCCGGTCCCGCATCCGCCTGATCGCCTGCATTGACTCGGGGACTATGGTATAGACTTGCTCCTCAGTGCTGAGCTTCGCGGCGAACCTGACGGCCCTCAGCATACGGAGAGGATCATCACTATAAGTGGTCTCCGGATCCAGAGGAGTGCGGATTATCCCCGCCGCCAAGTCTCTGACACCGCCGAAAGGATCGACAAGAGCCCCATAGTCCTCTTTCTGGAGACTGAGAGCCAGAGCGTTGATGGTAAAGTCCCTGCGCTTCTGGTCATCTTCCAGTGTGCCGTCTTCCACAATCGGCTTGCGTGAAGACCTCTCGTAGGATTCTTTCCTCGCGCCCACGAATTCCACTTCAGTCCCCCGGTATTTGAGCATCGCGGTGCCGAAATTGCGGAACACGGAGACCCGGCAGCCGTGATGTTCCGTCCGCCTTATCCGCTCGGACACAGCCTCGGCAAGCGCTATTCCGCTGCCCTCCACCACGATATCTATGTCGTTGGTGGCTCTGCCCAGAAACTTGTCCCGGACATAGCCGCCTATCACAAACGCTCTTGTCCCCAACTCGGCCGCAGTCTCCGACACTATCTCGAACACCGGGTCGTCCAGGAAGCCTTCCATCCTTGTCATCATCTGCACTTCAGCATTTCTTCATATGCGGGGAGTTTTCCGAGAAACACCGCTTTCCCGTCACATCCCTTTTCGCAAATATAGGTATGAATACCGTTGGTTATCACTATATACTTCACATCAAGCACCATATCATAGCGCAACGCCTGCTCCGCCACCGACTTGTCCAGCACCGTGTCCGGGCGCTTGCACTCCACGAGCATCACCGGGGACGGCCGTCTGTCGTACACCACGATATCGGCTCTGAACTCCTTCCTGACCGGGCCTTCGCCATATTTGAAGCCCACTTCGCTCATCATCATATGCATGGGGACCGCAGCTTCATTGTGCAGCACGGATATGAACCACTGACGAACCCGCTCTTCGGGGGTCAAAGGCACATCTTTCCGGCGCAACGGGTCTCTGACATATTGTTCCTGCATCTCCGTAAGTTCAAAGTCTTCTCCAACATCCCGCAAAAATACCCAATAAATCACTGATGACAAATACGGGAGGCGGCTTCCTGCGGCAATCTCTGAAAAATTCAGCGATTTTATATAAATTTGCGGTCTATGAACAAGACGAGCGAATACAGATTCACGATAGTCGTGCCTGTCTATAATGAGAAAGACAATATCCGGTCCCTCGAGAAAGCGCTGTCCGAATACCTGCCGGGAGCCAGATGCCGGACCTGCGTGCTGTTTGTCAACGACGGCTCGACGGACGGAAGCCTCGAAGGCATCAAGGAGATATGCGCCGCACATCCGGACTTCTTCTACATCAGCTTTGTGCGCAATGCCGGTCTGAGCGCGGCGATCAAAGCCGGATTTGACTGCGCCTGCTCCGATTTCGTGGGCTACATGGACGCGGACCTGCAGACTGCGCCGGAGGATTTCAATCTCCTTCTTGACGGAATGGAGGGCCGCAGCATGATGATAGGCATCAGGGCGCATCGCAAGGACACCATATTCAAGCGTCTCCAGTCCAAGATCGCCAACGGCTTCAGAAAGATGATGACCGGAGACGGGGCCACGGACACCGGATGCCCTCTGAAAGTACTCAGGACTGATGTCGCAAAGAAGATTCCGATGTTCAAGGGCATGCACCGGTTCCTGCCGGCATTGGTGCTGCTGCAGACGGGGGCGACATACGGACAGATTCCGGTGAGACATTTCCCCCGGGTCGCGGGCAAATCCAAATACCATCTGTGGAACAGGCTTTGGGGCCCGTTTGCTGACTGTTTCGCCTACAGATGGATGAAGCCGAGATATATCAACTATTCTGTCGGACAGTCCAATCTGGACTCTTAGGGATTTCCCTCCTGCAAGGACTACAGACAAGCATATTCCATTATGTTTCAGAATATTCCGGGATGGATAATACTGACGTTGGGATTCACCGCCCAGCTGTTTTTCTCCCTCCGCACCATATTCCAATGGTGGAAGTCCGAGAAGGCGCACAAAGTCGTTTCGCCCTCGGCCTATTGGATTCTGAGCGTCGCAGGAGCTTATCTGATGTTCATCTACGGCGTATTGCGGGATGATTTCTCCATCATTCTGGGGCAGTTCATCTCGTATTACATATACCTGTGGAATCTCAGCGCCAAGGGCATATGGAAAAAGCTCCACGCCGTGGTGAGGGTGCTTCTGCTCGCCACTCCGGTTGTCGCCGTCCTCCTTATGATGAGGGACGCGCAGGTCTATCTGAGCAGCTTTTTCCGCAATGAGGACATCCCTCTGTGGCTGGTGATTTTCGGCTCCGCCGGACAGATCATCTTCACGCTGAGGTTCGTGTACCAATATGCCTATTCCAGGATGAAGCACATATCGGCCCTTCCGCTCGGATTCTGGGCCATAAGCCTGCTCGGGTCAAGCGTAATCATAGCCTATGGCCTGTTCCGCCTGGATCCGGTGCTGATTCTGGGGCAGTCGTTCGGCTTCATAGCCTATATAAGAAACATTATCATCGGCCTCAGGGAGACCGGAACAAAAGATGCAGACAAAAAGTAACCTGTTAAAGGACAATATCTTCACGAGACATCCTCTTCTGTCGGTATTTGCGTTCACCGCAATATGCCTGCTGCCCGCGATGCTGATGAGGGATTTCACCCCGTCAAACGAGCTCAGATATCTGAGCATCGCGGATGAGGCCATCAGAGACGGACATCTGTTCGCATTCTACAACCACGGCATCCCATATGCCGACAAACCGCCTCTATACATCTGGTGCGTGATGCTTTGCCGGATATTGGCCGGAGAGCACAGCTGCCTGCTTCTCAGCCTCCTGTCACTGATTCCGGCACTGGTCACAGTCCACATCATGGACAGATGGGTGATGACCAAGGCTTCCGCCGCCGACCGCATGGCTGCGGCGATGATGCTGCTCACCTGCACAATGTTCCTCGGCACGGCGGCTGTCATCCGCATGGATATGCTGATGTGCATGTTCATAGTTCTGGCGTTGTACGCTTTCTACAGGATGTACACCTTGGACGAGGACGGACTGGCAGACAGTGCGGAATACCGCAGATGCAGCTTCATGCTGCCTGTATGGACGTTTCTGGCGCTTTTCACCAAAGGCCCCGTAGGACTGCTGGTTCCCCCGCTGTCCATCGTCATATTCCTCATAGCCAGAAAGAAATGGCGCATCATCGGGAAGTTTCTGGGATGGAAGACATGGGGCGTCATCGCGGGACTTTCGGCTCTGTGGCTGGTGTGCGTATATCTTGACGGAGGCGTAAGCTATCTGGACAATCTCCTGTTCAAGCAGACAATGGGCAGAGCCGTCAACGCTTTCACGCACAGCAAGCCCGTATGGTTCTACGTCACCGCCCTGCTGTGGTGCATCGCTCCGTACAGCCTGCTTCTTGTCGGAGCTTTCGTCACCGCCCTGATACCGACCGCGCAGATACGTTCCGACAAGGAAATCCTGTTCCTCAGCATAATATCGGGCACATTCGTGATGCTGTCCTGCTTCAGTTCCAAGCTGCCGATCTATCTGGTGCCGATATTTCCGTTCACAGTTTATCTGTTTCCTCTGGTACTTGAGCGTTACGGAGGACGGAAATGGATGCTGTGGGCCATCGGCATTCCCGCCGGGACTCTCGCACTGGCCGGAGGCATCGCCATCCTTTTGCTTGGCGGAGTCATCTCCGTCAGCGCATTCGACAAGGCGCTTGCGGACTCGCCGTTCATTGGATACACTCCCGTGAAAATCGCAGCCATCCTGCTTGCGGCGGGCAATGCGATCGCGATATGGTCACTTCTGCGCCGCAGGAACTGGAATCTCCCGGTATTCGTCATAGGGTCAAGCCTCCTGCTGACCGTCTATGCCGCCTCGGGAGTGCTGCCCAAGGCAAATGCCTATTTGGGATACGGAGCTGTGTGCAAGGAGGTGCCGCAAGATGCGGAGGTCCTGACCCTGCACATCAGCCGGCCGGAAAACATGGACGTCTATCTCGGAAGGCAGATCAGCGACTACGGACACGATACCGACAGCCTGATGCGCAAGATAAAGTCACTCGGGCCGGAAGACGGTCCCGTGACGGTCATCACCCGGGATTCGCGGTTGGAGAGCGACCCTGCGCTGAAACAGCTGTTCAGAAGCGGCACTACGACCTGCGTGGGGCCGTTCGCATTGTTCACATATAAAGCGGAATGACTATGAAAGTCCTTGTAACGGGAGCCGCCGGGTTCATCGGATCCGCGCTGCTCGGGAAACTGTCCGGGAGCGGATGCGAGGTCACGGGCATCGACAATATCAATGATTATTACGACCCGGCGCTGAAATACGGAAGGCTGGCGGAAAACGGGTTCTCCGGTCCCTGTGCGGACGGCACGGTCACGGAAAGTTCCCGCCATGCAGGCGCAAAGTTCATACGCATGGACTTGTGCGACAAGGAAGCCCTCGACAAACTATTCAGCGTGAGCGGATTCGACACAGTGGTGAATCTCGCGGCCCAGGCGGGGGTCAGATATTCCATCACGAACCCGTATTCCTATCTTCACAGCAATTTGGAAGGATTCATGAACATCCTTGAGGCCTGCCGCAACTACGGAGTGGGACATCTCGTCTTCGCATCGTCCAGTTCAGTCTACGGGATGAATTCCAAAGTACCTTATTCGGAAGATGACAAGACGGACAGCCCTGTCAGCCTGTATGCCGCCACCAAGAAATCAAACGAGCTGCTCGCCCATGCCTATTGCCGGCTGTACGGTTTCCGCTGCACGGGCCTCAGATTCTTCACCGTTTACGGGCCCTGGGGGCGTCCCGACATGGCTCCGATGCTTTTTGCCGAAGCCATATCTTCCGGCAAGCCCATCAAGGTGTTCAACAACGGTGATATGCTGCGGGATTTCACCTATATCGATGACATCGTGGAAGGTACCGCCAATGTCATCCTGCGGAAGCCTGCCGTGAGCCGGGATGACTTCAACGTTTACAACATCGGATGCTCGCATCCCGTGAAGCTGATGGATTTCATCCGCGAGATGGAGTCGGCGCTCGGCCGCGAGGCTGAGAAAATCTTCCTGCCGATGCAGCCGGGCGATGTCTATGAGACGTTCGCGGACACTTCTCATCTTGTCAGGGACTTCGGCTACCGCCCCGCGACTTCGCTGCACGAAGGAATATTGAGTTTTATCGATTGGTTCAAGCGAAGGTGACCAAAAGTCCGTCGGCGTGACTAACAAGTCCGCATCAGCGGACGGCCGGAGCTGGCGGGCAGGGTCGCTCGAGGCGATGGAAAGCCCGGAGGCCCACATCCCCCATAATGGGGGACTGAGGGGGAATAGCAAGGGCAGCCTCAGCTGCGGGGGTTAGTCACCCCCTCACGTCATCATTGCACCGACAACAGCACTTCGGAGAGCGTGGGGTGGGCGTGGATGATACGTTTGAGGTCATCCACAGTGGCATTGAAATTCATCAGCGCAGCGATTTCCTGCACAATGTCCGCAGAATGCGCCCCGAAAAGATGACATCCGAGGATCCGGCCTTCGGCATAATCCCCGCCGGCATCCGCCGCCACCACCTTGCAGAAGCCTTCCGTCTCGTCCATGCTCACGGCCTTGCCGTTTGCACGGAAAAATGACTTGAGACAACGCACCGGGATGCCTTTTGCCTTGCATTCGTCTTCGGTCAGGCCTACAGTAGCGGCCTCCGGCGAAGTGAACACGGCGGCAGGCACTATGTCCAGACGGATGCCGTCAGAAAGCACGGTGCCGCTCTGCTCCGCCAAAATGGCGTTAAGAGCCCTCGCCCCCTCGAATTCGGCCACATGCGCAAGCATCATTCCTCCCCTTACATCGCCCACGGCAAAGATGTGGGGCACATTGGTACGCATATTCCCGTCCGTGACAATGCCTTTCGGGCCATATTCCACTCCGGCGGCTTCAAGATCAAGCCCACCGACATTCGGCCTGCGGCCCACAGCCATCAGCACCTTGTCGGCGCTGCAGCGCACCTCCTCTCCCTTCTTTTCATATACGACGGCAAGGGAATCTCCGCCATCAGCGGCAATCTCCCGCACCTGTGCGGCTGTCTCTATACGTATTCCGCGCTTTGTCAGGGACTGCTTCAGTCTCTTGGCAAGATCCGTGTCGAAGCGCGGCAGAATCTCCTTGCAATATTCCAGGACAGTCACATCCGACCCGAAACTGTGATATACTGAAGCCAGTTCAAGACCTATCACACCTGCACCTATTATGCACAGCCTCGGGGGAACGGACTCCGGAGACAGCATCCGGGCCGATGTCACCACTCCGTCAAGATCGCATCCCGGCACAGGCAACGATGCCGACACCGAGCCGGTGGCTATGATGATGTAATCCGATGTCACCACCTCTTCCGGGCCTCCTTCCGACGGAGTCACCGCCACTGTCCTGCCGTCCCTGAACCTGGCCGTCCCCCGGATCACCCTCACTTTCTGCTTCTCAAGGAGGAAATCGATCCCGGAGCGGAGCTGAGACACTACCGCATCCTTCCTCGCCACGGCCGACTTGATGTCAAACCTCGGCTCAGACACCTCGACCCCGAATACGGCTGCCTTGCGGACGGTCTCAAGCACTTCAGCTTCACGACAGAAAGACTTGGTGGGGATGCATCCTTCGTTGAGACAGGTCCCTCCCACGGGGCCTGCGGTCACGAGTGTGACGTCAATGCCTTTGGCGGCAGCGTCCAGGGCGGTCTTGTAACCGCCCGGACCCGCGCCTATTACGGTGAGTCTCATAACGACAATTCTGTTTTGAGGATAGGCTGCCTTGCGGCCCCTGTCTCGTCAGGACGGCTGACAGGCGTATTGTGCGGAGCCCCGCGCAGGATCTCCGGATCTTCCGCAGCCTCTGCGGCAATCCTCCGCATCACCTCTATGAAACTGTCCATCGTCTCCTTGGATTCAGTCTCGGTAGGCTCTATCATTATCGCCTGATGGAACAGCAGAGGAAAATAGATGGTCGGAGCATGGAAACCGAAATCAAGCAGTCTCTTGGCGACATCCAGAGTCGTAGCTCCGGCTCTTCCCGGAACCGTAGTGCCGTCCGGGGACGTCCGCTCCGGACGGGAGCCGTCATCAACCAGCCCGTCAAACACGAATTCGTGTTTGCAGACAGAGGCTATCGGCAGCTTGTAGCAATCCTTGAGACTTTCCTTGATATAGTTGGCAGCCAAGGTGGCGTACCTCCCGGCATTGCGCAGATTCTCCTTCCCGAGAGACAATATGTAGGCATAAGCCTTCAATATGACTCCGAAATTGCCCATGAAGCCGGATACGCTCCCGGCGGAAGTCCCGCATTCTCCGACGATATGGAATCCTCCGTCTCCGTCCCGGGTCACATAAGGCACCGGCAGGCAGTCAGCCACTCTCCCGGCCACTCCCACAGGACCGCTTCCCGGCCCGCCTCCGCCATGCGGAGTGGAGAATGTCTTGTGAAGGTTGAGATGCATGATGTCAAATCCCATATCCCCCGGGCGCACGACTCCGAGCAGCGGATTCATATTGGCCCCGTCATAGTACAGAAGTCCGCCGCATCCGTGGACAAGCTCCGCTATCTGACCTATGTTCTTCTCAAAAAGGCCGAGAGTGTTGGGATTGGTCATCATTATGCCGGCGATGTCATCGCCGAGAAGCGGCTTGAGCGCCTCGACATCCACAAGTCCGTCAGGGCCGGACTTCACGGTAACCACTTCCAGGCCGCAGACCGCAGCACTCGCGGGATTGGTCCCGTGTGCGCTGTCGGGCACGATCACCTTGGTCCTGCCGGCATCGCCGCGGCTCAGGTGGTAGCGCCTCATTATCATCAGGCCGGTAAGCTCTCCATGTGCTCCGGCGCACGGGGCGAACGTGAATCTGCTCATCCCCGTGATGGCCGCCAGAGAGCGTTCCATATTCCAATAGATCTCCAGCACGCCCTGCACGGTATCCTCCCCTTGCAGAGGATGTATCCCCTGGAATCCCGGCATCGCGGCGATTTCCTCGTTTATCTTGGGATTGTACTTCATCGTACAGCTGCCCAGAGGATAGAATCCGGTATCCACGCCGAAATTCATCTGCGACAGATTGGTATAGTGACGAACCACATCCACTTCGCTTACCTCGGGAAGCCCGGCGGGGGCGCCGCGCCGCAGACTCTCCGGTATGACATCCGACGAGTGTCCTCCGACGGAAGGATATCCGTTCCGCGGAAGAGAGCAGCCCGTCCTTCCCGGCCGTGAAAGCTCAAATATAAGTTTGTCGTAATATTTCATGATTCCAAAGCTTTGACCAGTTCATCTATTTCCGCTTTCGTGCGTTTCTCCGTGACACAGAAGCTGACAAGCCCGCCGTCCAGAGCGAGCGCTCCGAAAAAGCCGGCGTCAAGCAACTTGCGCTGCAGTTCCTGAACAGGGACAAGAGGCTTAAGGACGAATTCCTTCAGGAACGGCTTGTCGAACGCCTTTTCGAATTTCCCGGTAGAGAGCAGCCTGTCATACAGATAGTGGGCGCCGCAGGAAGACAGGTCGTTGACACGGGCAAGTCCTTCGGGGCCCATAAGCGACAGGTAGATCGTGACATACAGCGCCATCAGGCTCTGGTTGGAGCAGATGTTGCTGGTCGCTTTTTCCCGGCGGATATGCTGTTCCCTGGCCTGGAGAGTGAGGACAAAACAGCGCCGGCCCTCCTTGTCGATGGTCTGGCCGACAATCCTTCCCGGCATTTTTCTCACATAATCCTTGCGGCAGGCGAGAAATCCCACATAAGGACCGCCGAAATTTATCGGAATGCCGAGAGACTGCCCGTCTCCCACCGCGATGTCAAATCCCCATTCTCCCGGAGTCTTCACCACCGCAAGTGCCGACGGATCACAGTATTCCACAGCGACGGCTCCGGCCGCATGCACTGCTTCGGCAAATCCCGTCAGGTCCTCTATGATTCCGTATTTGTTCAGCGCAGGAACGATGACTCCGGCAACGTCCCCGGAAGACAGTTCCGCGGCCAATGAAGCCTGCGATGTCTGCCCGCCGTCTTCTCCGATATGGCCTATGGCCACTCCGTGATATGCGGCATAGGTTTCTATGACTTTCACCACATTCGGCAGAAGCGTATCGGACAGCAGGACTCTGCTCTTGCGCTTGGTGCATGCCACCGCCATGAACATGGCCTCTGCGGCGGCAGTCGGCCCGTCATACATTGATGCATTGGAGACATCCATTCCCGTGAGGGCGCAGATCATGCTTTGATATTCAAATATATATCTCAAAGTACCCTGAGATATTTCGGCCTGATACGGGGTATAGGCCGTGCTGAATTCAGAGCGGGAGGCGAGATACGGAATCACCGCAGGAGTATAGTGGTCATAGGCCCCGGCTCCGGCAAATATCTTCAGCTTGGTATTCTTCTCCGCAAGAGACGAGAACAAGTCCCGGATCTCCTGCTCGGACATGGCATCCGGAAGATCATATTCACCTTTGAAAAGGAAATCCTCCGGAACATCGGAATACAGCGAATCTATGGACTGCACCCCGATACGGCGCAGCATAGCCTGTATATCATCCTCGGTATGAGGAAAATAAGCAAATGTGGACATTATTCTCCGGTCAATTTTGAATACCCTTCAGCATCCATGAGCTCATTGAGCTGCGCAGGGTCGCTCATATTCACCTTGATGATCCATGCGGAATACGGATCCTGATTGATGAGCTCCGGAGCATCCTCCAGTCCGCTGTTGACAGCGACCACGGTACCGCTTACAGGTGAAATCAGGTCGCTGGAAGCCTTCACGCTCTCGAGCGCGCCGAAGTCTTCCTCTTTCGTGACTTCATCTCCCTCATCCGGGATATCGACATAAGTGATGTCGCCCATCTCTTTCTGTGCGAAATCAGTCACCCCGATCACTGCGATGTCGCCTTCAACCTTGACCCATTCGTGTGTCTCGCTATAGCGGAGACCTTCCATTACTTTGCTCATAATTGATTATTTGATATAATATTCAACAATAAAAACCTATTTCTTGTAATTCGTCTGATAGAAACGCTTCTTCACGACGATGCCCGGGAACACCTTTTTGCGGATGCGGACAAACACCTCCGTGCCGAGAGCCGAGAATTCCTTCGTGACCATCGCGAAGCAGATGCTCTTGTCCAGGGAAATGGAATGATATCCGGTCGTCACCGTCCCGATCTGCGTGCCGTCTCCGGTCTCGACAGGATATGTGGCACGCGGTATCGCTTTGTCCTGCAGTTCTATGCCCACAAGCTTCCTCTCCGTGCCCTCAGCCTTCTGGCGGACGAGCACATCCTTGCCTATGAACTCTTCCTTGTCGAGCTTGCAGAACATTCCGAGTCCGGCTTCAATAGGCGTAATCGTGTCGGAAAGTTCATCTCCGTACAGCGGAAGCCCGGCTTCAAAACGCAGCGTATCCCGGCATCCGAGGCCGCAAGGAGTCACTCCGGCGTCCAGCAGCGTCTGCCATATC
>CAVECU010000020.1:4110-14658 GCA_963614015.1 uncultured Eubacteriales bacterium | reverse complement strand
GGGGTCTCCGGGCATCCCGTCGCCACTTGCAGCCCTGTCCGCCGGCCTCGGCCGTCCCGGGGGCCACCAAAGTTACGAATCTTTGCAAATAACTTGGTAACTTTGTCCGTCCTTTCCGAGACTGTCCGTAGCGAGTCGGAGGGGGTATGTCAGTTGTTCAGAACAGAATACAAGATGCGAAACATATACAGATCTGCCGTCATCTGCATAGGAGCGATATCCATTCTCTCCATATCGGGAGCATATATTTCCGCAGGAGCTGCCGCCAAGGCCCGGATCACTCCGGCTTATGCCCCGGACTCCGGGAGCGGCTGCGATCCTGCGGCGGATACCGCAACCGTCTCCACAACTGACTCCGTCAATCTGCGGCAGAGGCGGGAAGCTGTGCTGCAGCTGAGGAAGTATATTGAGACGAAGATGAGGCAGGAGCCTTTCCGCTCCGGCCTCACCGGCATCCTCGCCGTGACGGCTGACGGAGATACGCTCGCCGAGTACGGCTCTATGCGCAAGCTGCTGCCGGCATCCAACACCAAGCTGATTTCCACCGGATTGGCTCTTGGTGCCCTTGGCCCGGACTTCCGATTCCGGACACGTCTCGGCTACAGCGGAGAGATCAAGGACGGGACACTCTGCGGAGACCTTCATATCATCGGCGGCGGAGATCCCACCATAGCTTCCGGAGACGATATCGCGCTTTCCGCGGACAGTCTGCTTTCGGTGTGGACGGCAATGATCAGAAAAGCGGGAATTGAACGGATTGACGGAGACATAGTAGGTGACGGGACGTTCTTTGACGGGATGAAAGAATGCAGCTCGTGGTCGTATGGCGACATTGGCACATATTATGGTGCCGGCGGAGACGGACTATGCTTTTATCGCAATATCCAGGAATATGACGTGCGTCCCGGAGCCGCTGTCGGAAGTGCGCCCGAGATTTCCGCACGCTATCCGGACACGCCGTGGATTGAGTTCTCAAATGTCTCCGTGACAGCCCCCGCCGGAACAGGTGACAACCTGTATCTGTACAATACCGATCTGGCCCCTGCCGCCCAGATGAGAGGGACGTTCGCTCTGGACAAAGCTCCCAAGAAGCTCCAGGGCAGCAACAAATTCGGGGCGCTGACCTGTGCCCGGTATCTGCTGGAGCATCTGCGCGTGGCAGGTGTGGAAGTGAGCGGCGGCGCCGCCGACGGCAGGCATATGTGGGATGGGGAGACTCTTGCGGAGAAAGCGCAGAAGGAGGTGGGGCTTGAGATCATTGGGGAGACGTTGTCCCCGGAACTGAAGGATATCGCATTCGTCACCAACCGGAGGAGTGACAATTTCTATGCGGAAGCCCTGCTCCGTATGCTTTCTGTGCGCAATACAGGGTCGGCGGAGTATGATTCCTGCCGCATCGCCGTGAAGATGGAGCTCGACTCTCTCGGTGTGGACTGGCGCTATGGCGTGAGGATGTATGACGGCAGCGGCCTTGCCAGACACAACTACATCTCTCCGGATTTTTTCTGCCGTTTCCTCCGGGCGATGGCCGGCTCTGGGGTGTCGGAAGCCTATATGAAAACAATAAGTCATCCCGGAGACCCCGGAATGACTTCTCGTCTTGCAGGACAATCGTCGGAGCTGAAGCGCCGGATCCGTATGAAAAGCGGTTCGATGGACGGTGTCTTGTGCTATAGCGGATATATAAAGCCCGAGACAGGAGAAGATGCCGGAGTGACGGTATTCTCCATAATGACAAACAACTGTCCGGACGGCCAGGCTTCTGTGCGCGAATTCATCGACAGCGTCATCACTCTGCTGGCCAAGGCCTCCAAGTGACGGCAACTTGCCCGGGAGTCCGCACCTCGGCTGCCTTATTTCTCGGCTACGACTGCGCTGAGCTTCTCGTAGAGAGCATCCACTTTCTCGAACATCTCCTTGCGGAGGCCGGCAAACCAGGCTTTTCTCTTCCCGGCTTCAACCTTGGCATTGGCCCTGTCTTTCATATCGTTGTACAGGTCAACGGCTTCGCTGATGATTTCCGTCATCTTGTCCGAGCTCTTATGAGGATTGAGTGTGATGAAAAGAGAGCAGTCATCCACGAATTCTCCGATGAAATACTCCACATCTTTCTTGAAATCTCTGAGTTTCATGATAGTTTTATTTAAAAGTTGTCTGTAGAAGCAATCTGCCCCGCACTTCCGGTTCCGGTCTCCATCATCGGGCTGCCGGGCGGAAGGCACCGCAAAAATACCCAATTAGAAACGGTTTTGAAATAGTTGGCTGAGTTTATGACGGATTTTCGATGCGGGCCGGCCGGTATTGTTCCGAATGTCAATGTTTTTGAGGGAAATAATACCTGCTGTCCCTGATTCTGCCGCAGGAATAGGGGTTGCCATCTTCATCGGTGATCCGCCTTGCGGCGACAAGTCTGGCGCTCCCCGGGTAATAGTCCGGCTGTGAGGAGTCCAGAGAGCTGATTCTGACCACTTGGGAGGCGTGGATGAACCGTCCGCCGCCGATATACAATCCGACGTGGGAGATACGTTTTCTGCCATCTTCGGAAATCCTCCCGAAAAACAGGAGGTCTCCTTTCTTGAGCGCGGAGAAAGTGTCCCGTTCTATGTCGATTTCTTCCCCTTCCGATGCCTGCTGTGACGCATTGCGCTTCAGCAGAAGCCCGTTCATGAAATAGACAAGCCGGACCAGACCGCTGCAGTCAAGGCCGCAAGACGAGGCCCCTCCCCACATATATGGCGTGCCGATGAATTTCAGAGCCGTGCGGATGACGTTGTCCGGAGTGGCCTTGGCGGTATCCGCCCAGCGGGTGAAATCGGTCACGCAGGAGCTGCGGACGAATCCGTTCTCGCCGGACGGCAGCGTTACGCCGACGAATCCTCTGTGCATCAAAGGCTTAGCGTTGTCTCCATAGCTTATCCGGAGCAGGTCTCCGGCCACGAGGTCGCAGATTCTGTCAGCATCCTTGGCCGGTGCGGCAAGCACTTCCGTCCATGTCGCCGTGCAGATGTATTTCGGAGCGGCGATATACTCCGCAAGGCCGAGACTGTCCATCCGGACTATCCCCAGATTCGTGGCCCAGGCGACATACGGTTCGGGAGTGCGGAGCTTGAGCCAATATCCGGCGCTGTCGAGAATTTCCGCCGTGGTACCCATAAGGACTTGATTTTCAAGTGATGATTCGTAGTCCGGGTGGGCTCTCATATAGTTGGCCGATAGCCCTGTCACTCCGAAAATTCTCTTGGGCTGGGCGGCCGCCTCCGTCCATCTTCCTGCCGCGCCCGTCACCGTCAATGCCGCAGTCAGCGCAGCGGCGAGCATTGTCTTTCTCATCGTCATTCCGAATATCGTCTGTCTTGCTAAGGTACGCACTTTTCCGTAGATTTGCGTCCCGACAGCGGAGACGGCGGCATCGTGAGCTGTCATGCCATTATGCCGGGGATGGCGGGACTTGAGTGAAATCCGGATTGTCGAAAAACAGATTCCGACGGGACAGTGGACAAAAGTACTATACCGGAGATATTTCCGGACGGCAAGCGATACAATACATTTGCGGGCTATTACAAGCGGGTCTATGGAGAACGTCTCCAGAAGCTTGTGATCGATGCCGGCTTCACTTGTCCCAACAGGGACGGCTCCAAGGGCTACGGCGGATGTTCTTTCTGTGACAATGCGGCTTTTCATCCCTCCTACAGCATCGCCGGCAAGCCCATAGCGGCACAGATAGACGAAGGCATCGCATTCCACAAAGTGAGATATCGCAATACGAGGCACTATCTTGCTTATTTCCAGTCATATTCCAATACTTATGCGCCTCTGTCCCGGCTGCGGGGCCTGTATCTGGAGGCTTTGTCCCATCCCGACATAGTGGGCCTTGTGATAGGGACCAGGCCGGACTGCGTGGATGAGGAGAAACTCGATTGGATCGCCGCGCTCAAAGACGGAAAATGGACGGACGGGTGGGCGCGTGACGGATTCGGGGCTCCGGTCGTGAAGGTGGAATACGGAGTGGAGTCCTGCTATGACACCACCCTGGAAAGAGTCGGCAGAGGGCATGATGTCGCTGCGGCAGTCAGAGCCGTGACCCTCACGGCCGCAAGGGGAATCGACTGCGGCGCGCATTTCATCCTCGGGCTGCCGGGAGAGACAAGGGAAATGCTTATGGATCAGTGCGACATCATCAATTCGATGCCTCTGCAGTCGGTCAAGTTCCATCAGCTTCAGATTGTCAAGGGTACGAGGATGGAAAATGAATACCGCAGGCACCCGGAAGATTTCCTGCAGCTGGACTTGCCGGGGTATATCGACTTTGTCATAGACATTCTGGAGAGGCTGCGTCCCGATCTGCTGATAGAGAGAGTCGCGGGCGAAGTCCCTCCGAGATTTGTCAATGAAATGCGGTGGGGTCTTGTGCGCAACTTCGATATCCTTCATCTGCTCGACGCCCGGATGCAGGAGCGGGATACTTGGCAGTCAATTTTATTTTCGTCTTATCACGACATTCACTATCTTTGCTCAAATATATAGTTCACAATGCAGCGTTTCGTCACTTCTGAGATTCCCGAAGGCCTGACCTTCGATGATGTTTTACTCGTACCTGCACGCTCTGAAGTTCTTCCGAGAGATGTAGATGTTTCCACCAGATTCACCAGGGAGATTGCGCTCCACACGCCTATAGTGTCTTCCGCAATGGACACGGTCACTGAGGCCGAACTGGCTATCGCGATGGCCCGTGCCGGGGGTATAGGAGTGATACACAAGAATATGACCATAGAGCAGCAGTGCGAGCAGGTCCGCAGAGTCAAGAGAGCCGAGAACGGAATGATCTACGACCCTGTCACCATCAGCCCGGAATCCACTGTGGGCGATGCCCTTGCGCTTATGGCCAAGCATCATATCGGAGGGATACCGGTAGTCGACAAGAACAGCTACCTCATCGGTATCGTCACCAACAGGGACCTCCGCTTCCAGGACAACAAGAAGCTCCTCATCTCGAATGTGATGACTTCCGAAAATCTTGTCACCGCCAGGAAAGGCATCAGCCTTGAAGAGGCCACGAAGATTCTCAAGAGCACCAAAGTGGAGAAGCTTCCGGTAGTCGATGAAGACGGGAAAATAGCCGGGCTCATCACCTATAAGGACTTGATGAAGATCAAGGACAATCCTATCGCATCCAAGGACAGCAAGGGCCGTCTTCTTGTGGCTGCGGCCGTGGGTGTCAAGGCGGACACTATTGACAGGATCGAGATGCTGGTCAGCGCCGGTGCGGATGCTGTCGTGATAGATACTGCGCACGGGCATTCCGTCGGAGTGCTCGGCGTTATCGCCAAAGCTTGTGAAGCCTTCAAAGGCAGAGACATACAGATTGTCGCCGGCAATGTCGCCACAGGCGAAGGAGCCAAGGCTCTTGCGGATGCGGGAGTCAGCGCGATCAAAGTCGGCATCGGGCCGGGCTCCATCTGCACCACCAGAATCATCGCCGGCGTGGGAATGCCGCAGCTGACTGCCGTGATGTTGGCGTCCAAGGCATTGGAGGGGACCGGAGTCCCTGTCATCGCCGACGGCGGAATACGTTATTCCGGAGATATCACCAAGGCTCTTGCGGCCGGTGCGAGCACGGTGATGGCCGGCTCTCTGTTCGCCGGTACGGAGGAGTCTCCGGGAGAGACCATCATCCTGAACGGCAGGAAATTCAAGGCGTACAGGGGAATGGGTTCGCTTGAGGCCATGGAGCACGGCTCCAAGGACAGGTATTTCCAGGATATGGAAGAAGATGTGAAGAAGCTGGTGCCGGAAGGAATTGTGGCCCAGGTGCCGTACAAGGGGACTGTCGCCGAGATCGTCTATCAGCTTGTGGGCGGTCTGCGTTCCGGAATGGGCTATGTCGGCGCGGGGAATATACCGGCTTTGCGCGGAGCCCGGTTCGTCAGGATTACAAATGCCGGATTCCTCGAGAGTCATCCGCATGACGTGACCATTACCAAGGAAGCTCCGAATTATTCAAGATAAAGTGCGCCATTCAGGGAAATCCGGCTTTTTCAAGGCTGTCGCCGCGGCGGTGTTCGTCCTGGCGGGAGCCGTATCCTGCCAGAGAGTCACGTCTTTTGTGCAGGGGCTCGGGGCCGGACCTGTCGTGGCCAAGGTAGGCTCCGTCAAGCTATATGCCTCCGAACTGAAGGCATATATCCCTGACGGCGTGTCCGAAGATGACAGCGTGCGTCTGGCGATGCAGTATATCAATACGTGGGCATCGGATCTCATCTTCAATGATGTCGCCCAGAACGAGCTGACCAAGGCCGAGAAAAATGTTGACAAGGAGCTGGAGGACTACAGGCATTCGCTGCTGAAATACAGATATGAGCAGAAATATGTCAACCAGCGTCTTGACACGGCGGTCTCTCTCCCCGAGATCGAGAAATATTATGAGGATCATATCGCCAATTTCACGTTGTCCATACCCATCGTCAAGGCGAGGTTCCTCAACATTTCGCCGGAGTCCCCGAATCTCGAAATCATAAGGAAGAAGATGACTTCGAAGAAGGAAGAGGACGTGATAGAGGCCGACAGCATCGCCAGGGTGTCCGCATTCAGATATACGGATTTCGGTGACAGGTGGATCGATATGGTCAGCTTGTCGAGGGAGCTCGGGACAGACTATGGCTCGGTGGTTTCACAGCTTCGGGACAATGTCATTCAGATCCCCGATGCGGGCGGCAATCTGAACATCGCGTTCATCTCGTCTTATGTCAGGGCCGGTGAGACCGGGCCTGTCGAATACTTCAGCGAGCGGATAAGGGACATTGTCTTGAGTGTCAGGAAGCAGGCGTTGCTCTCCGGTTTGGAACGGGACTTGATAGAGAATGCGCGCGATCGGGATTTCTTCGTGGTGTATTGAGCCGGAGCGTGCAGGGAGGGATGATGCCGAGGAGGTGCCGACAATGAGCGTATATGTATAGTAATGAAATAGTTGAGAATACATTGGTCGTATGAAAAATATTCTGAATCTTGCAGCGGTGACTTTGGCTGTGGCAGTGTCGTTCTCCGCATCTGCGCAGAAATACCCTGGCGGACTTGTGGACAAGACAATAGCTGTCATCGGCAACGAGATGATAACGCTGTCGCAGCTTGAGCAGGAAATCCTGTATATGCGTATGTCCGGAATGTATTATTCCGACCGCAATATGCGTTGCGAGCAGCTTGAGAGGATGCTTGAGTCCAAGCTCTTCCTGATGCAGGCCAGAGTGGATTCGCTCACAGTCAACCAGGAGATGGTCAGCAGCTCTCTCAATCAGCGCGTCGATCAGATCAGGACGCAGATGGGCGGAGATGAGGCGGTGGAGGAAGCCTATGGCAAGCCTATGTACAAGCTCCGTCAGGAGTGGAGGCTTCAGCTGGAGGATATGTCATTGACGCAGCAGATGCAGTCAGACATAGCTTCGAAGGTGCCGGAGATGACCCCTCACGATGTCCGGGAGTATCTCTCGGAAACTGACAAGGATGATCTCCCGGTAGTCCCTATCAAGTATCAGCTCAGCCAGATCTGCATCTATCCGGACAGGGAGGCGGCCAATCTTGCGGTGAAAGAGAAGCTCCTGAACATCCGCGAGAGGATTATCAACGGAGAGAAATTCTCCACGTTGGCGCGCATCTATTCCGAGGATCCGGGAAGCGCCCGCAAGGGAGGCGAGCTGGGGATGGCGTCCAAGTCCATTTTCTGGCCGGCGTTCTCGGATGCGGCTATGGCTCTGAAGCCGGGTGTCATATCTCAGATAGTCGAGACTCCGGACGGATTCCATATCATCGAAGTCCTTGAGAAGAAAGGTGATATGTTCAATGCACGGCACATCCTGATCAAGCCGTCATATACCGATGATGACAGACAGAAAGCTTTCAAGACTCTGGATTCGCTCCGCACGGAGATTCTCAATGATGCCGTGACATTCCAGCTCGCGGCCCGATTCTATTCGCAGGATGCCCAGACGAAGACCAACGGCGGCCAGATGGCGGATCCGAACACGGGTTCCGCATATTTCGAGATAGACCAGCTCAAGCCTGAGGATTACGCCGCCATCAAAGATCTCAAGGAGGGCGAAATCTCCGAGCCAGTGGAGTCCAAGGACAATGAGGGCCGCAGCGGGAACACCGTTTACAAGATCATCAAGGTCGACAAGATCATCCCCGCCCATACCGCTTCATTCGAGAAGGACTACAGCGCATTGCTCGATGAGGCGAGAGCCAAGAAACAGAACGACGCCATCGACAAGTTCCTGGACGGCAAGATAGAGACGACATATATCGTGATTGACCCTCTCTTCAAGGATTGTGAATTCTCCCGTGAGGGATGGAACAAGATAGCAAGGGAGAACGGCGGCGACTGATAGCTATGTCTCTTCGGAAAGGTCTCATATCCGTCACAGTCCTGTTGTCCGTATTTTTCCGCCTGTCTGCTCAGGAAAAGGACAGTCAGGTGGATTCTCTTGTGCGTCTGCTGAGTGCGCAGTCGATGGAGCTCATCGAGAAGGACGGGCTTGAGTTCAGGCGGGTGATAGGGCCTGCCAGATTCCTGCACAATGACACTTATCTGATATGCGATACGGCTCTGTGGAATGTCACCGTAAATCAGATCTTCGCCATCAACAATGTCAAGATACTTCAGGATCAGACTGTTCTGACAAGCGACAGGCTGACCTATTATGTCGATATGGATCTTGCCGAGTTCAGGGGTTCTCTGGTGCAGCTTGAGGACAAGGACAATAATGTCTTGCGCACGGAGAGCCTGGACTACAACACCAAGGACAGTGTCGCCGTCTTCTTCGGCGGCGGATCGATGCAGGACAAGGACGGACAGATAATCGAGAGTGACACCGGGACTTACGACTCCAAGATCAAGACATTCACATTTACGGACAACGTGAACATGTTCACGGACTCCATCTTCGTCAAGTCCACGACACTGGTCTATGACTCGGGCCGCAACAGGGCCGTATTCGGGTATGCTACAGACGCCTGGAGTGATGACAATATGCTTTCTTCCAATGCCGGGTGGTATGACCGCACCAACGAAGTCTTTCTGTTCAAGGACAATGTGCACGGCATGAGTGATGTGCAGGAAGGATGGGCGGATTCGCTGTTCTATTACAGGTCTTCGGGAGATGTGGAGCTCCTCGGCAATGCGCAGATCACCGACACGACGAAGGAGCTTACAGCCGTGGCGGGCAGGATGTTCTATGAGGATTCCCTGTCGCGGATCAAAATGACGAGAGACCCGGCGATAATCGGAGTTGTCCGGGCCGAAGGGGAGAAGCCGGATTCCGTATATTTCGGGGCTGACACCATCATTTGCCGCAGTTATATGATGTTCCAGGTGCCGGATGGACAGAAGAAGCATGCGGAGACCCGGCTTGCGGATATGTCTGCCGATGCTGTTCAGACCTATCGCAAGAAAGCCGCCGCTGCAGCGGAGGAAGCTGCGGAAAAAGCGGCCGCGAACGACCCCAACAGGGCTCCTACGGGGGCTGCTGCCGGGGGCCGCGCCGTGGCTCCCGAGCAGAAGCCGGAAGCTGTGGCAGAATCTGGCGACAAACCTGCTGACACGGGTGATCCTGCGACCGCCGGAGCGAAGCCGGTGTTGAATGACTCCACTGCGGTATCACCGGATTCCACGATGCTCCGGAAAGGCTTGCCGGCGGTCGCAGGAGATTCTCCGGCCTTGTCGAAAGATTCACTTGGCATCGCTTTGGACTCGCTTGCCGCAGGAGCGGATTCTCCGGGCGGAGGATTGGATTCCGCGGCGGTGGCCTCGGCTCAGAGGGACAGCCTTTCGGGACCTCTCGATTCCACAAAAGTCAATTTCATCCGGGCCATCAGCAATGTGAAAGCCTACAAGTCGGATGTCCAGATGGTCTGCGATTCGCTGGAATACAATGACCTCGACTCGCTCGTGAGACTCTATCGCAGCCCTGTCATCTGGAATGAGACCAACCGGCAATATTCCGCCGACAGTCTGTATCTTGCCATGAAAGGCCGGAGCCTGGACAAGGCGAGCCTGATGTCCAACGCCTTCATCATCGTGCAAGAGGACACCTTGTGTTATGACCAGATAAAGGCTTCGGAGATGTTGGCATATTTTGACACTACCGGGGCTCTGAAGAGATTCGATGCTCTCGGAGATGCGAGCGCGGTGTTCTTCCTGCAGGAGGACAGTGTCTATGCCACCGTGAACAAGAGCGAAGCCAAGATGCTCTACGCCACGTTCAAAGACGGAGACTTGGACAGGGTGTATTATTTCGAGGAGACCAAGAATGACGCCTACCCTCTGGCGCAGATGTCCGAGGCGGACAAGTCGCTCAAAGGTTTCAACTGGCAGCCGGAGCTCCGGCCTGTCGGGAAACGCAGCATTACCGCTCTGTCGCAGCGCACATCGGAGCGGTCCGCTTATGCGTCCCGGGAGAAAGCCTCGTTCAAATACACAGACAAATATTTCCCGGGATATATGCCGGGAGTCTATGACAAAATCGCCAAGGGAAAGGCTGCCAGAGAACTGTCCGGGCA
>CAVECU010000020.1:0-4100 GCA_963614015.1 uncultured Eubacteriales bacterium | reverse complement strand
GTCCGGGCATGGTGAGAGTGCGGACGAAGTCGCAGCGGGTGATTCTCTTGCACTTGCAGACAGCCTTGCTGCCGCAGATTCTCTCGCCTCCACGGATTCGCAGGCCTCTGCGGATTCATTGGGACTGCGGAGAGCCGAGGCGGACTCTCTTGGCATCGGCTCCGATTCTCTTGCCGTTTCCGGGGCTGCGGCGGATTCTCTCAGGAGCGGTTCCGCATCGGCGGCGGTGAAAGCGCTTTCGGCGAAGGAGCAGAAGGCGAAGGAGCGTGCGGAGCGGAGGGCCGCCAAGATAGCCGCCCGCGAGGCCAGATGGGCGCAGCTTGACAGTCTGGACGCCGCCCGGGACAAGGCCAAGGCTGAGCGCAAAGCGGCCAAGATCAGGCGCAAGAAGCTGAAGACGCTTCAGGATATCCGTAAGCAGGAGTCTGAGGACAATGCCAGACTTGACCGCTACAAGGAGATGTTCCGCAGACGCAAAGAAAAGGAAGACCGGAGAAAGCTCCAGTCTTCCAAGTCCAGGAAAGCGGAATCATCGGCGTCAGAGGACGCTGTGCTCGATGTGGAGGAGAAGATCCTCTCTATTCCGCAAACAGACTGATGATGTTGAGTATCGTGGCGGAAGCCTTCTCCATGCTCTGGAGCGATACGAATTCCATTTTCCCGTGAAAATTCAGGCCGCCGGCGAAGATGTTCGGGCAAGGGAGACCCATGAATGACAGATTGGCCCCGTCCGTACCGCCGCGTATGGGCTGGATTTTCGGTTTGACGCCCGCCATCTCCATGGCTTTGACGGCTTTCTCCACGACGAAATAATACGGCTCCACCTGCTGACGCATGTTGTAGTATTGGTCTTTGATCTCAGCGGTGGCCGTTCCTTCGCCGTATTTCGTGTTGATGAACCGGACGCATTGGCGGAGCATCTCTTTCTTCTGCTCGAACTTCGTCTTGTCGTGGTCTCTGATTATGTATCCGAAATCAGCCTCTTCCACACTGCCGCGGAAGCTGATGATGTGGAAGAATCCGTCATAGCCTTCCGTGTGCTCCGGTCTCTGGCTCACGGGGAGAAGACTGTTGAGCTCCATCGCTATGAGGATGGCATTCTTCATCTTGTCCTTGGCGTAGCCCGGATGCACGTTCCTGCCCTGGATGCGGAGTTTTGCTGAAGCGGCGTTGAAATTCTCGAATTCAAGCTCTCCGACTTCGCCGCCGTCCATCGTGTAGGCATATTTCGCCCCGAATTTCTTCACATCGAACTTCGCCACTCCACGTCCGATCTCCTCGTCAGGCGTGAATCCTATCTTGATCTCACCGTGCTTGAACTCGGGGTGAGCCACGATATATTGCACTGCGTCCATGATTTCAGCCACTCCGGCCTTGTCATCGGCTCCGAGCAGAGTCGTTCCGTCCGTGGTGATGAGAGTCTCTCCTTTGTGCTCGAGAAGTTCCGGGAACTCCGAAGGCTTCAGGAAGAGGCCCTCCACGCCGGCGAGAGCGATGTCTCCTCCGTCATAGCCTTTGATTATCTGCGGCTTGATGTCGGCTCCAGATGCGTCCGGGGAAGTGTCCACGTGCGAAATGAATCCGATCGGCGGCACATCCTTGTCCGTGTTTGACGGAATTGACCCCATCACATAGCCATATTCGTCCACTGTTGCGGCGACTCCCATATCGTTGAGCTCTTTGCACAACAGATTGAGCAGGTTCAGCTGCTTCGCCGTACTTGGCTGCGATTCCGAATTTTCATCTGACTGAGTGTCGATGGCGACATATCTCAGAAATCTGTCCAATATGTTTTCCATATTCTATATGTTTTTAGAAGCTTTTTCCCCCACTTTCATCGCCGCTCCGATGAGGAATGCGATCAGGGCGATGTACGGCAGAATGGCTGCGGCCTCGCCATAGGCGGCGTTCCACTCGGTCATGAACAGGTCCACATCGGCGAATTTCAGAATGGCGCTGACTACGCCCATGAGCGCGCCGCCTGCGATGAATCCCGATGCGATGAGAGTGCCTTTCTCCTGCCTTGCGGCATTGATCTCGGCATCCTTGCTGCGTGAGCCGACATACCAGGAGATCGCTCCGCCCACCAGAAGAGGCAGGTTGAGATCTATCGGGATGAACATTCCGAGAGCAAAGGCGAGAGCCGGTATCTTGAAGATGGTCAGGACAATGGCTATCAATGCGCCAATCCCGTACAATATCCAGGGGGCGCCGCCGCCGTTCATGAGAGGCTGGATCACGGCAGCCATCGCATTGGCCTGAGGAGCCACGAGCGCATTCTCACCGGTGAAACCGAATGTCTTGTTGAGCACAAGCATTACGCCGCAGACAGTCGCCGCCGCAACGAGGATGCCTGCGAATTTCCACACTTCCTGATTCTTTGGGGTTGTACCTATCCAATATCCTATCTTGAGGTCGGTTATGAACGAGCCTGCGACGGACAGGGCGGTGCAGACCACGCCTCCGATGATCAGAGATGCCGCCATTCCGGCGTTGCCGCGAAGTCCTGCGGCTACAAGGACGAGAGATGCTATGATGAGCGTCATCAAGGTCATTCCGCTGACAGGGTTGGAGCCCACGATGGCGATGGCATTGGCTGCGACAGTAGTGAACAGAAACGAGATCACGCCCACTATGAGGACGCCTATCAGAGCCTGCCAGATGTTGTTGACCACTCCGCCGAATGCGAAGAACGCAAATACCGCGAGCAATGTTATCACGATGCCGAACACTACGGTTTTCATAGGAATGTCAGTATCAGTGCGTTCGGTGGCCGGCTTCTCCGCTCCGGACTTCTTCCCGAATTCGCTTGCGGCCAGTCCGACTGCGGACTTGATCACGCCGAACGACTTGATGATGCCGATGATCCCGGCAGTGGCGATGCCTCCGATGCCGATGTGCCGTGCATAGTCCTTGAATATCCCGTCAGCGGACATCTCGCCTATGGTCTGGGTCAATCCGCTGTGCATAAGGTCGATGACATCTCCGCCCCAGATGATGTTCATGAGCGGGATGATCACAAGCCACACAAGCAGGCTTCCGCAGCAGATGATGAACGCATATTTGAGGCCGATGATATATCCGAGGCCGAGGACTGCGGCTCCTGTATTGAGCTTCAGCACCACTTTGGCCTTGTCTGCGATATGCTGCCCCGCCGAGAGCACGGTGGTGGAGACGGTCTCGCTCCACGTTCCGAAAGTGGCGATGACAAAGTCATAGAGTCCTCCCACTATGCCGCTAAGCAGTAGAGTCTTGGCATTGCTGCCTCCGCCTTCGCCGCTCACGAGCACCTGTGTGGTGGCCGTCGCCTCCGGGAAAGGATATTTCCCGTGCATCTCCTTTACGAAATATTTGCGGAACGGTATCAGGAACAGGATTCCCAGGATGCCGCCGAGCAGGGAGGACAGGAACATCTGCATGAAATTCACTTCCACTCCCAATATATATATGGCAGGCAGCGTGAATATCGCACCGGCCACGACCGATCCCGAGCATCCTCCTATCGACTGGATTATGACGTTCTGTCCCAGACCGCCTTTCTTGCCCAGGGCGCCCGTGACACCCACGGCTATGATGGCGATAGGAATGGCCGCCTCGAACACCTGCCCCACTTTGAGGCCGAGATATGCCGCTGCGGCGGAAAAGATGATGACCATCAAAAGGCCCATGCACACCGAATACGGCGTGACTTCCGGGCAGGTCTTCAGCGGATTGAGCATCGGCTCATACTTTTCGCCCGGCTTCAGCTCCCTGTGGGCATTTTCAGGCAATGAGGTTCTGTTTTCTTCCATTTGTCAAGAATCTGTTTTATGTTTATGTCTATATGTTTTCCATGTCATTTCTGCGGGCAGCGCAAATCACACAAAAATAATAAAAGTTGGCCATTTTGTGAAGTCTAAAAGCCCCGCAGACTTTCCTGTAGGCAGTATTTCTGCGGAAAGAATCAAAATTTATCAAAAAAGATTTGGAGAGAATAAAAAAGTGCGTATCTTTGCAGCCCGTTTGAGAAATAATGGCGCTTATGTGCCGGAATCCATCTCGGACAGGCAAAGTTCATTGACAACATTGAGAGAGAATAAGAGGTAAAGATAGAAGAAAAA
>CAVECU010000019.1:3573-15531 GCA_963614015.1 uncultured Eubacteriales bacterium | reverse complement strand
ACGCTGTTCGTTCTGACTTGGATCCGTCTTTCCCGGGCGCTGATTTGCCGTCAGCGGAAAAGCCGGTGCAAAAGTACCCAATAAAATCGCCATTGGCAAACAGCTTCCGCATCTTTTCCATCCGTTTTGAAATAAGGGTTATTTCAAAACGGCTTCTTATCTTTGCAGGTGTTTCAAAACAGATTTTCCAGATGCTTTCGGCTAATGAGATAAAGCGGATACGCTCGCTTTCGGACAAGAAATTCCGCGACAGATACGGCCTTTTCACGGTAGAAGGAGAGAAAATGGTCGGCGAGGCCCGGAAGTCGGGCTTTGCAATCGAAAGGATATACACGGCGGAAGAGACAGGCGAAGCCGCCATGTCCCGGATCAGCGCCCTATCATCTCCTTCCCCGGTGCTGGCGGTGGTACGCAAGCCTCAAGATATCAATATCTCAGATGACGCTTCCCTGAGAGACATCCTCGGGCGGTCCGGACTGTTTCTCGCTCTGGACACCATCCGGGACCCGGGCAATCTCGGGACCATACTGAGGATCGCCGACTGGTTCGGAATCGATGCCGTGTTCGCTGCGCGGGATACGGTGGACTTGTTCAATCCCAAGGTGGTGCAGGCCACCATGGGGGCCATTTTCAGAGTGAAGTTCCACTATGCCGACATCCCGTCCCTGTGTGCGGCGGTGAAGTCTCTCGGAGGCAAGGTGTACGGCACATTTCTGGACGGGAGGAACATATATGCGGAGACGCTTGACACCGGGCATGACGCTCCTTCCCTGATAATCATCGGAAATGAGTCCGACGGCATCTCCGCCGGTGTAGCGGCCGAGGTGGACATCCGCCTGCATATACCCTCATACGCCGCCGGCGGTGCGGGCTCGGAGTCACTTAATGCCGCAGTGGCCACGGCCGTGACCGTAGCCGAGTTCCGCAGGCGCACATTGCCGGGGATTCCGGAGCACGGCACAAAATGACATTTCAATGGAAACCGCGATGACACAGACAGATAAGGCTTCCGTGACGCCAAGCCCGGAAGATTTCAGAAATACGGATTTCAGCTCCCTCATCCGTTTCAGGATCAAGCGCATACTGATGATATGCAGCAATTACGACGCATTCATAATGGAGGAGGACGGCAAGATAGAGTCCCAGGTCTATAAGGAGTATGTGGGACTCAATATGTCCGACCCGCCTACATTCGTGTGGGTGTCCTCGTCCGAAGCGGCCAGAGAAGTGATTGACCGTGAGCCGGATATCGATATGATCATCTGCATGTTCAACGAGACGGACAAGGGCATTTTCCCGCTCGCCTCCGATCTCAAGACTTCCGGCAGGAACATGCCTTTCGTGCTTCTGATGCATTATTCCAGGCAGATCCGCAAGAAAGTCACGTCAAGGCCGGATTCCGCAGTGGACTTCGTGTTCAGCTGGCACGGCAACGCCGATCTCATCCTTGCGATAATCAAGCTTTTCGAGGACAAGAAAAATGCGGAGAACGATATTCTGGGAGTAGGCGTGCAGGCGATTCTCCTTGTCGAGGACTCCATCAGGTATTATTCCACGTATCTCCCCGAGCTCTACAAGCTTGTGCTGACCCAGAGCAACGAATTCCTGAAAGAGACCCTCAATGAAGACCAGCAGAAGAACAGGAAGCGCTCACGGCCTAAGATTCTGCTTGCCACCTGCTATGATGAAGCCAAGGCCACATATGACAGATACCGCGGCCATTTTCTGGGCGTCATCTCGGATGTGGGCATGGTCATCCGCAAAGGCGACCCTCCGAAGACGGAAAAACTGGACGCAGGGATAGATCTTGTGAACTACATCCGCAGTGACGACCCGATGATGCCGGTGCTGCTCCAGTCTTCGCAGGCCTCCGTGGCCGATGTCGCAAGGCGGCTCGGAGTGGGATTCCTTAAGAAATATTCCCGGACGCTGTTCCTGCAGCTGTCAGACTATCTCAAGGAAGAGTTCGGGTTCGGAGACTTCGTGTTCAGAGACCGCAAAGGGACTGAATACGGCAGGGCCGCCAATCTTCAGGAGCTGGAGGACGTGATACGTCACGTGCCTGACAACCTTCTGGTCAGCAACACTTCCAGGAACATGTTCTCAAAATGGTTCTTCGCCCGAGGGCTGTTCACGCTGGCAGGCAAGTTCCGCCTGGAGCATCACGAGAATGCTTCGGAAGCCAGAGAATTCCTGATAAAGGAGGTGCAGGCCTACCACAAGGCGATGGGACGCGGCATAATCGCGGAGTTCTCTCCCGACAATTACGACAGATACATATCGTTCGCACGCCTGGGTGACGGCTCTCTCGGAGGCAAGGCCAGAGGGGTCGCATTTCTCAACAAGCTTATAGAAAAATATTCACTTACGGACAAATACGATGGCATCGCCATATCGATTCCCCGGAGCATCGTCATAACTACGGACTTCTTCGATGAATTCGTCAGGGAAAACGGTCTGCAGTATGTGATCGATTCGGAGCTTTCCGATGACGAAATACTGTCGGAGTTCGTGGCGTCGCGTCTTCCGGAAAGGCTTGTTTCCGGGCTCAGGACTTATCTCAGGACCGTCACCACGCCGCTTGCCGTACGCTCCAGCTCCAAGCTGGAAGACAGCAACTATCAGCCGTTTGCGGGTGTCTATTCCACCTATATGATCCCCCTCACCGAGAACAGGGACCAGATGCTTCGAATGCTTGACAAGGCTATCAAAAGTGTCTATGCGTCAGTATTCTACAGCGGCAGCAGGACTTATATCCAGACTACAGGCAACCTGCAGAGCGAGGAGAAGATGGCCATCGTGATACAGAATGTCTGCGGCACGGAGCGTGACGGCCTGTATTATCCGCTGCTCTCGGGTGTGGGCAGGAGCGTCAATTTCTATCCTCTCTCCGGAGAGAAGTCCGGGGATGGCATTGTGAATATGGTGCTCGGCCTGGGCAAGGCTGTGGTGGACGGAGGCAAGACGTTGAGATTCAGCCCGAAATATCCGAAGAAGATCTTGCAGCTCTCGCAGCCGGAGCTGGCGCTGAGGGACGGTCAGAAAATGATGTATGCACTGGACATGCGTCCCGGGGCGTTCAAGATCTCCAGAAACGAAGGCGTAAATCTCGTGCATATCCCCGTGACAGATGTCGCTGGCGCATTGGGGGAGCAGGATCTTGTCTTCTCCACATTCGATGCCGCGAACGGCAGAATCGTCCCCGGCACGCAGGTCCGGGGGCCGAGAATAGTCTCGTTCGACCCGATTCTGAAATATGGGAAGTTCCCGCTGGCGAAGGCGCTGTCGGAGATTATGCGCATCTGCGCTGGCGAGCTGCTCTGTGAAGTGGAGATGGAGTTCGCCGCTGACCCGACTCCGCAGGGCACGCTGTCGCTCAAGCTGCTTCAGGTGCGGCCGATAAGCTCGTACAATCGTGATTCGCAAGTCGATTTCGATCAGCTGTGCGCCCGGATGAAGGAGAAGTATGTACTCTCTGGCAAGGCTCTGGGTTCCGGATACATAGGAGGGATGAAGCATATCGTCTATATCTCCCCGGACAGCTTCGACTCATCACGTACTGCCGAGATGGCAGCCGAAATTCTGGAGCTGAACAGTCTTTTCAAGTCCGGGGATGACGGCTACCTGCTTGTGGGGCCGGGAAGATGGGGCTCTTCAGATCCGAACCTCGGCATTCCTGTGGCATGGAGTGACATATCCGAAGCCAAGATGATAGTCGAGTACGGAATGCGCGGTTTCCAGGTCGAGCCGAGCCAGGGGACGCATTTCTTCCAGAATATCACTTCTCTGGGGGTCGGCTATCTCTCCGTTGACACCGTTGCCGGTGACGGATATGTCGATTTCAAGGGAATCGAATCGCTCCCGTGCGTGAGGAGGCTGAAATATGCCGCCGTATTCCGTACGCCCGAGGAGATGACGGCATATATCGACCGCAATTCAGCCCGCTCCGTAGTCGGAATCGCTATCGATGGAGAGGCGTGACGCTTCCTCCCATTGCCGGGACGTGTACCGGTATGGAGGTGTCGTGATTGAGAGATTCGCTCTCGGGCAGTCCCATCCAGCCGAATGCGTGTTCCGGTATGGAAATCTTCATATCGGCGTCGGATGCCGCGAAATTGCACACCACAAGGACGGTCTCGTCCCCATGAGCACGCAGAAAAGCGAAATGTCTGTCGGGCGAGAATCCGTCGGAAGCGCAGTTGCAGTAGCAGAGGTCATAGGAGGCGCCTTCGCTGAACGCCTTGTCGGAGGCAGACATCTTCAGCAGACGGCGGAAGGAGTCAAGCGTCCGATTCTCTTCCGCGGACAAGGCCCCGGTGTCGCCGTGTATATGCCTGTACAGTTTCTTCAGGGAAGACGGAGCCCACCAGTCGAATATTGATGTCCTGCCGTCGATGCCGCTGAACCCCTCCCTGTCCATGCCTCTCTCCCCTATTTCTTCTCCCGCATAGAGCATGAATGAAGACCGGTTGAACAGGAGAGACGCATACAGAGGCGCATAGGTGTTGCCCGCGTCCTTGCCGTAGAAATCGGATGCGAACCTCTGTTCATCGTGATTTTCCAGAAAATTGAGCATATACGGCTGCATGTCGCCGAGAGACTGCCAGTTCCAGGTGAGGCGCCTTGCCGACTGCCACTCTTCCACAGGTGTGCCGCTGTCGCGGAGATTCTTCTCCAAGACGGCTCTGACTATGTCGTACATCCCCGACTTGTCGTACAGCAGGTCAAACCCGATCTCCCGTACAAACTTGGAATAGAGGGCTTTCTGATAGACTTCCGCTATGAACATGATGTCCTCGCGCTCCTGCTTCACGCTGGAGATGAGCCATCTGAGGAACTCCTGCGGCACAAGCTCGACCATATCGCATCTGAACCCGTCCACGCCCATCGATATCCAGTATTTCAAGATATCCAGCATCTTGCCCCAGGTGCCTGTGCGTGTGTCGCAGTAGTTGATCTTCACGGTGTCATACCAGTCGCTTGCGGACGGAGACGGAGTGTAGCTGTTGCCCGACGCCTTGGCCGGAATCTCGACATAGGTCTGACCGCTTATCGGGAGGACAAGCGGTCTTCCGGGATAATAGAAGAAGTCGTTTTCCGGTTTCCAGTGTACCGACGTATCGTCATCCTGTCCGAGATCGGGCATCCCGGTGGGCGAAGGCCTTGATGCCGTGAATGAGGCATAGTCCCTTGCCACGTGATTGGGCACGAAGTCGATGATCACCTTCAGGCCGGCCTCATGCGTCCTGCGCACAAGGTCCCGGAATTCCTGAATCCTGTTTTCCGGACAATCCGCCAGATACGGATTGACATCGTAATAGTCGATGATCGAATATGGCGAGCCGGCCCTGCCTTTGACCCAGTCCGGCGAAGACGGGACGCATCCCTGTCCGGCTGATGCCGTGGCGTGGCGGATGATCCCGGTGTACCATACATGAGAGACACCGAGGCTCCGGATATAGTCCAGAGTCCCGGTGTCGATATTGCTGAATTTGCCCGAGCGGTTGTCTTCCAGAGAGCCGTCGAATGCATTTTTACCGTCTATGTTGCCCCAAAGCCGGGGAAGCATCTGGTATATGATGAATCTGCCCATCGCAGGAAGTCCGCAAAATGCAAAGTCAAATGCTGAGTCTTACCACTGGAGGATCTTCTTGAAGTCGTAGATTTCCGGATCCGCGATTCCCAGAGCCTTCACAGCCTCGTAGTCTTCGGCCGTCACGTAGTGAGCTATGTATTTGTAGTAGTTCTGTGCCGTGCCTGCATTGATGTCCACGATTCTCGGAGGAATCTTGCCGGTGGCAGGATCCTGAAGGTCCGCGAGATAGAGCGGGGATACATTGCCGAACGAATCCACGTACACCATGCATCCGGTCTTGCCTTCGCTGAAGAGCTGATATACGCCCATCGCAAGCTCCGTGCAATATGTAAGATCATATGCCACAGGGTCCTGGCAGCGGACATCGTAGCCGATTTCGACAGGACGGCTCTTGACCTTGAGGCCGATTTTCTTGAATTCTTTCTCAAGAAGCTCGTTGAACAGCACCGCCTTGGAGATCTTGCCGAGCTCCGGATGGCCGTGCTCATCGTATGTGAAGTGCACTCCTGCGTCTGCGGCTTCCTTGGCCACCTCATCGTTGTGGAAGAGGCCTTCCGCAGCTACGACGGTACCGTAGTTGACGCCCATCAGCTTTCTCTTGAGGATGGATGAGATGGAAAGACGGATGATCTTGTCGAGAGTCATCTGGGTCTTGTTGAACATCTCCGGGATGATGGTCATAGGGCAGTGAGTGGCCTCGCCTATACCTAAAGCGAGACTTCCGCAGGTGCGGCCCATTGCAGAAATTATCAGCCAGTTGCCAGACGTGCGTGCATCCTCGTAGATAGTCCTTGCGATATGCGCTCCCTCATTCTTGGCTGAGTTGTAGCCGAATGTAGGAGTGTTGGACGGAAGAGGAAGATCGTTGTCGATTGTCTTCGGGCAGTGGATGTTCGCGATATGGTAATTCTTTGCGGCGAGGAATTTGGAAATCCTGTTGGCCGTGGACGCCGTATCGTCACCTCCGATGGTCACGAGAAGCTTGATATTGTTGTCCTTGAAGAGGTCGAGGTTGAAATTCTTCTCGAAATCCTCGTCAGTAGGCTTGAAACGGCTCATCTCAAGATAAGATCCGCCTCTGTTGAAATATCTGTCAGCCTTGAAGAAATCCAGCTCCTCGATACGGGCGTTCTTGCTGAAAAGTCCGGAATAACCGCCGTGAAGGCCGATCACCCTGTAGCCCTTGGACAGGAATGTCTTGGCTACGCTCATTGATACTGAATTCATTCCAGGGGCAGGACCGCCACCGCACAAGATAATGATTGCGTCTTTCATACTTCATAAATTTTTGCGGCTGCAAAATTATCTATTTCCAGCAAAAAATCCACAAAAAAAGAGTTAATTTTGTAGTTTGCTGCGGATATTGATTATGGACTTGATACAGGCAAAGAAAAGGATAGAAGAGCTTCGGGAGACCATCCTGGACAACAGCAGGCGTTACTATGTGGACAACGCCCCCATCATCAGCGACTATGACTACGATCACCTGATGTATGAGCTGGAAGACCTTGAGAGACAGTTCCCGCAGTTCATCACTCCCGACTCCCCCACCCGCCGTGTCGGAAGCGACCTTGAAGACAGGGACACTTCCGGCGGGAAGAGCGCTTCAGCGAAGAGGGAATTCGAGCAGCATCCGCACAAATATCCAATGCTTTCTCTTGGCAACACATACAATATCAGTGAAATAGAAGACTTTGCAGCACGCAGTGCCAAGGCCATCGGACGTGAGTTCACATATTCCTGCGAGCTGAAATTCGACGGGACTGCGATATGTCTCACTTATCGTGACGGGGCTCTGGTCAGAGCTCTCACCCGTGGAGACGGAGTCGTCGGGGACGATGTGACGGAAAATGCCAGACATATCCGCAACATACCGGAGCATCTGCAAGGGTGCGGATACCCTGAAGAATTCGAAATCAGAGGCGAAGTGCTGATGCCGTATGCGGCTTTCGACAAGCTGAACGCCGAGAGGCTCCGCAATGAAGACCCGCCTTTCGCCAATCCGAGGAATGCCGCGTCCGGCTCGCTGAAGCTTCTGGATCCCAAGGAAACGGGACGCCGCGGCCTATGGTGCACGCTGTATCACATTCCGGCTCCCGATGTCAGTCTCGCCACACACGACGAGGCTCTGTCAATGGCCGCATCCTGGGGGCTTCCGGTATCGGACAAGAGACGGATCTGTCACAACATCAGAGAAATAGAAGATTATATCAATTATTGGGACACCCGGAGGAAGACTCTCCCCTACGCTACCGACGGCATCGTGATCAAGATCAACGAACTGGCCATCCAGTCCGAGCTCGGATACACAGCCAAGTCCCCGAGATGGGCTGTGGCTTTCAAGTTCAAGGCCGAGCAGGCTCTGACCAAGGTTCTTTCGATTGACTATCAGGTGGGACGCACAGGTGCGGTGACTCCTGTGGCCAATCTTGAGCCTGTCCAACTGTCAGGAACCGTGGTGAAGAGGGCGACACTGAACAATGCCGGAATGATGGCGCAGATGGACATCAGAATCGGCGATTATGTCTATGTGGAAAAAGGCGGAGAGATAATCCCGAAGATCACGGGCGTGGAGCTCTCCAGGCGTGGCCCGGACACGGCCGCTCCGGTATTTCCCAAGACATGCCCGGACTGCGGGGCGACGCTTGTGAAGGAAGAAGACGAAGCCAGATATTTCTGTCCGAATGCGGAAGGCTGCCCGACGCAGATCTGCGGCAGGCTTGTCCATTTCCTCAGCCGCAAGGCGATGAACGTGATTGCCGGTGAAGCGACGGTGGAGCAGCTCTACAATCTGCATCTCGTACGCACACCGGCCGATTTCTATGACCTCAAGATGACGGATCTTCTGCGTCTTGACGGGTGGAAGGAGCGTTCAGCGCAGAGATTCCTCGACAGCCTTGCGGTCAGCCGCAAAGTATCTTTCGATCACGTCCTCTTCGCGCTCGGGATCAGATATGTGGGCGAGACCACGGCCAAGTCCATAGCCGCGCATTTCGGAGACATATACGCCGTCGCCTCCGCCTCCCGGGAGCAGCTGCTCGAAGTGCCCGATGTGGGCGACATCATAGCGGACAGCGTCTTCAAATATTTCCGATGCGAGGCCAACATCATTGAAATAGACAGGCTTAAAGCCGCCGGGCTGAAGCTTTCCATGAGTGCTGCGGCGCAGAATCTCTCGGACGTATTGTCCGGCAAGACCATAGTCATCTCCGGCAATTTCAGCATTTCCAGAGATGAGATGAAGAGACTGATAGAGCTTCACGGCGGCAAGAACGGCTCCTCGGTGAGCTCCAGGACATCATTCCTGCTTGCGGGGACGAAGCCCGGGCCCGAGAAGATGAAGAAAGCGGAGCAGCTCGGCGTCCGTATCGTGGACGAAGAGGAATTCCGCGGCATGATTCCCTCGGGGCCCGGAGCGGAAGCGGATGAAGAAGAGCCTATGACGGATCTTTTCGGAGGAACTGTATGATAGGAAGTCAGTGGCATAAGATCGGGGACTATCTCCGGAAAGATCTCTGGGACGAGAATCTGAGCAACCTGTCCAAGGTCAGGAAGCGGTTTGTCAAGGACCTTAGGATCATCGTGCTTACGGTGATGACATTCTCGGGACAGAAAATAGGATATCAGGCGGTGGCATTGAGCTTCTTCTGCACGATGGCCGTAGTCCCGTTCATCGCCGTGGCGTTCGCCATCACCGGCGGAATAGGGCTGGAGGATACGCTCAAGGATGTGATATCCACGTATATAACCAACCAGCAAGCCATCGACACCCTTTTCAGCTTCGCCGAGAATATCATAAATACGGCTCAGTCAAGTCCCGTGGGGCTTGTCAGCGCGGCCCTGTTCGTATGGCTTGTCATCTGGATGATGATGTGCGTCGAAAAAGTGTTCAACAACGTGTGGAAGGTCAACAAGTCCAGAAAGCTGCTGAAGCGGTTCCCGTTCTATGCGGCGATCCTCTGCCTCTCCCCTTTCGTGATACTGCTGTTCTTCACAGGTTCCATCATATATTCCAACATACTCGACATCCTCGTCCCGTCGCAGATGGCGTTCTCGGGAAGCATCAAGTCCTTCATGGGATGGGCGGTGTTCGCGATGGTGTCGGTCCTGACATTTTCGGGAATGTACAAATTCATCCCGAACCATTCCGTTAAATACGCCAATGCGTTCAAGGCGGCTCTGTTTTCCGGACCTGTGTTCACTCTTCTGCAATATGTCTTCCTGGAGACCCAGATATTCGTGACCAGACTCAATGCGATATACGGGGCTGTGGCGGCCATTCCGCTGTTCATGTTCTGGCTGAACTTCGGCTGGTTCATCATACTTATCGGAGCGGAGCTGTCCTACGCTTTCCAGAATGTCAACAATTATAACATAGCCATTGAAGGCGGAGATTGATATGAGCTTTTCGGAATTCACACAGAGAGACTACGAAGTCATTGCACGCAATTATGCGGAGCTGAAGGAATCCGCCCGGAAGAGATGTGCCGGAGAATCCGAGCTCGAAGTGGTGCAGAAGGCGTTTGACTTTGCCAATGAGGCGCACAAGAATGTCAGACGGCGTTCCGGCGAGCCGTACATACTGCATCCCATCGCCGTCGCCAAGATTGTGGTCAATGACATAGGTCTTGGATACAAGTCGATTGCCGCGGCCCTCCTGCACGATGTCGTGGAAGACACCTCATATACGACAGACGACATACGCAACCTGTTCGGCGACAAGATAGCCTCTCTTGTGGACGGACTGACCAAGATAAAGAATGTCCTGGACAATCAGGACAGGCGCAACAAATCCGCTGATGCGCATCCGGAGAGCATGCAGGCCGAGAATTTCAAGCGTATCCTGCTGACACTCAATGATGATGTCCGTGTCGTACTCATCAAGCTCGCCGACCGTCTGCACAATTGCCGCACCATCGAGTTCATGCCGGAATACAAGCGTGACAAGATCCTCAGCGAGACGATGTACATATTCGTCCCCCTGGCCCATCGGCTCGGACTCTATGAGGTGAAATCGGAGATGGAGAACATCTGGCTCAGATACAAGGAGCCGGACGCCTACAACGACATCAATGCCAAGATCAACAGGGACATGTCCGACAAGGAGAAGAGCATCGACGAGTTCATCGCTCCCATACGGGAGGTCCTCTCCGGAGCCGGATTCGATTTCACCATCAAGAAGCGCGTCAAGTCGCCGTATTCGATATGGCACAAGATGATGACCAAGCAGCTCACGTTCGAGCAGATATATGATCTGTACGCAGTGCGCATCATCTTCGCTCCGTCGCCCGACTCGAATGAGACTGAACGTGACCAGTGCTATCACGTATTCTCCATCATAACAGGGGTTTACCGCTACAAGCCGGACCGCATAAGAGACTGGGTCAAACATCCCAAGAGCAACGGCTATGAGGCGCTGCACTGCACTCTGATGAGCCGCACGGGCCTCTGGATCGAGGTGCAGATACGTTCCAAACGTATGGATGACATAGCGGAGAAAGGCATCGCGGCGCATTGGGCCTACAAGCAGGACGGATATATCAGCGAGAATGACAACGAGATGGACAAGTGGCTGTCCAAGGTCAAGGATATTCTCGTCAATCCGGATGTGAACGCCCTGGAACTTCTGGACATCATCCACAACGACCTCACCACGACATCGATATTGGTGTTCACCCCGGACGGAGATCAGAAGAGCATCCAGAAAGGGGCCACGGCGCTGGATTTCGCCTATCAGGCCGGCGCTGACATCGGAAGCAGGGCCATTGCGGCCAAGGTCAATATGAGACTTGTCCCCCTGTCGGCAACGCTCAAGACGGGAGACCAGGTGGAGATCATCACAGCGGAAGACGGGACGCCGAAGCTGGAGTGGATGGAATTCGTACGGACGAGGGCCGCGAAAAATATGATAATGGAATATTTCCGGGGTGACAAAGACCAGTACGCCGCCTCCGGAAGGAAAGCCATAGAAGAAGGCTTCAGGAACATCGGAGTGGAATTCGATGACAGTCTCGCGAAGCGCATTTCGGAGATACTGGAGCTCAATGACCCCGACGAACTGTATTTCCGTTACGGAATCGGATATCTGACGTTTGACGCCGTGGCCCAGGCCGCGGAGAAAAGCCGCAATGATGACAGCTTCAAGGATCCTCGCGGAGCACGCTACATCATCGCCGGATGCTGCAAGCCTATTCCGGGCGACCCGGTGGTGGGCTTCCTCTCGGCCGACGGCATCGTCACCGTGCACAAGAAGTCATGTCCGGTGGCCGAGAACCTCGCTTCCAAGCACGGCGACCGGATAGTCAATCCGTCGTGGGATTCCGTAAGCGTGCACGAGTTCCCGGTGAGGATCTCTCTAAGGG
>CAVECU010000019.1:1940-3563 GCA_963614015.1 uncultured Eubacteriales bacterium | reverse complement strand
CTCTAAGGGGAATCGACAGGATCGGCCTGCTGAATGACATCACCGGATATATATCGCTGGGGATGTCGGTGAATATGCGCCGGCTCAATCTCAATACGGATGGCGGGATTTTTGAGGGCAGCATCGATCTGCTTGTGGAAGACAAGGACGTCCTCGACAAGATGCTGGACAATCTGCGGCGCATAAAAGGCATACAGAGCGTGATGCGCACCGACATTTAGGACGCCGCCGTCACAATGAAGATTATGAATTCAAGAAAACATATGGCAAGACATATCGCAAGGCTGATACCTGCCGTCCCTGTCGCACTGATTCTGGGGTCGGTGACGCTTTCGCATTCCTGCGCCAACACCACCACGCCACCGAGCGGCGGAGACAAGGACACGATCCCACCTTATATAACGTATATAAGTCCGCTTCCCGGGACAGTCGGAGTCCCGACGCAGAATGCCCGTATCGTCATCACTTTCAATGAATATGTGACAGTGAAAGATCCCAAGGCGATAGTCCTGTCCCCTCCGCAGGAGAAATCCCCCAAGTACAAGATGCGCGGCAAATCGCTTGTGGTGTATTTCGAATCTGCATTGGACTCCAACAAGACCTATACTCTGGACCTTACGGGGGCCGTGGCGGACAACAACGAAGGGAACATGTACCCGGGCTATACTCTCGCGTTCTCCACGGGAGCCGCTCTCGACACGATGGCCGTCACGGGAGTCGTGAGGGACTGCAAGACACTGCAGCCCATAAAAGGTGCGACAGTGATGCTGTACAAGGACCTCAGCGATTCCGCAGTGTTCAAGCACAGGCCCGATGCCGCGGTGAAGACCGATGACTGGGGATTTTTCTCTCTGCGCAACATCGCCGACACCCTGTACCGGCTGTATGCTGTCAAGGACGAGGCCGGCAACAATATATATGACCCCGACAACGATCTCATCGGCTTTGTTGACAGCATCATCCGGCCTGCAATCGTCGTGAGCGACGATCTCCCGGAACTGAAGAAATACGATATGAAGGACACTCTCCACTGCAAGGCGAGAAAAGCGGAATACGAGATGGTGCTTTTCCGGGAGAAGCCTTCTAAGCAGATGATAAAGAATAATGTGCGCGTGGACAGCAGATATGCGTACATCACGTTCATGGCGCAGAATGCGATGATAGATTCGCTGTGGATCAGAGGCATCCCGCAGGAGAGGATCATCACCCAGTTCAATATCGAAAGGGACAGCCTTGAGCTGTGGATCAACGACAGGCGCCGTCAGAGAGACACGCTGCATCTTTTCGTGGACTATCTCAAGACTGATTCGAGCGGAGTGCTCGCGCCGTTTACGGAGCATATCAAGCTGGCGGCCGAGAATGCCGGCTCCCGGTCCAAGAGCTCCAGACGTGACATCAAGCACGAGGACACCATCTGCGTGATGACCGTGACCGCCAAGCCCGAGACCGTGGAACAGTGCGGATTCGACATAGAATTCGGCTATCCCCTCATCAATGAGGGTTTCGACTCCCTCAAGCTAATATCCGTGAATCCCCGTCAGCAGGAGTCTTTCATGGCGTTCAACGTGACCCGAGATACGTCAAATCTCAGAAAATATGTCCTCCGTCCGGTGGAGAAGCTTC
>CAVECU010000019.1:0-1930 GCA_963614015.1 uncultured Eubacteriales bacterium | reverse complement strand
AAAGTGTCCCTGCCCAAGGATGACAAGCTGAGTTCGCTCACGCTGGAACTTTCGTCCGTGAAGCACAAATACATCGTGGATCTGATGACCGAGAAACTGGACAATGTCCTGCGTTCTTATGTCATCACTTCGGACTGCACGCTCGATTTCCCGTATCTCAAAGAAGGCAGATATTCCGTCCGGATAACTGAAGACATCAACGGCAACGGCATCGTCGATACCGGCAGTCTGCTGGAGCACAGGCAGCCGGAGAAGATGAAATTCTACAAGCTCAAAGACGGGAGCACCGTCCTGACCGTCAAGGAGGCTGCGGATATCAGCCAGAGGATCGATGTGGCGGGGCTGTTCAGAGACTGACGTGCGGAAAATGACAACAACGACAATGAAGAAAACAATCATCACATATCTGACCTTGATATTACTTGCCGCATTGCGGACGGCTGACGCCGGCGCCCGCATTGTCCCGGCTGGAGACACGCTGGAGGTGGAAATGTCACGTGACAGCCTTCTTACGTGGTCCGACGCCTATCTGGACACGGTCAACATCGCGAAAGCCGCATCCGTCAATGACTATACGATGGTCGGGCTCCAATACGGAGTGGCAATGAACCAGATGAGGTTCAATCCCCAGAAAAAGCAGGGGATGCTGATGACACCGGTCAATGTGGGAATCCTATACACCCGGTACGGGAAGCTCTTCGGATATATGCCGTATTTCGGCTTTCAGACGGGGGTCTTCTATGGACAGGACGGCTACAAGTTCAAGAAAGACAAGGAGACGGATACCTATACGGAGAGCGTTGACGGTGCTGTTCAGGCGACATACACTTTCGTGGAAGTGCCGATGCTGGCCCATCTGCACGTGGACGTATGGCATCTGAAGCTGATCGTGAACGCAGGACTGTTCGGCGCATACAGGATGAGTGTGGAGCGCGAAGGGAATGTCAGTCAGGAATATGTCAACAACTTCTACGACTATGACAAGCGGTTCGACTACGGAATCAAGGCCGGAGGCGGAATAGGCTTCGTGTTCGATCCTGTCGAAATCCATTTCACCGCGATGTACAAGGCCTCGCTCGGGTCGTTGTATAAGCCTGATTATCATAGCGAATACTATTACAGATTCGCTTATCCGTCGGATCTGATATTGTCGGTGGGCGTCCATTTCCAGCTTACGAAACGTACTGGAAAGACCAGGGCCGCACTCCGCAAGGAAGCAAAAAAACTGATATATGAACCAGTCAATCAAATATCTGACAGCGAATATCGGTAGAGTGACCATCGGGAAAGGTCATCCTGTCGCAGTGCAGACAATGTGCAACACGCATACCTGTGACGAGGATGCCACTTTCGCCCAGTGTGCCGCGATGGCCGGGGCCGGATGCGACATCATCCGCATAACCGTGCCGGGCCTGCAGGATGTGCCTCATATCAAGGCCGTACGGGAGCGGTTGAGAGCCTCCGGAATAGATGTCCCCATCGTGGCGGACATACATTTCTCTTCCGAGACTGCCATTGCCGTGGCCCCTTATGTGGACAAGGTCAGGATCAATCCGGGCAATTTCCACAGGGATTTCGATGAGGCTTCCAGGCAGTTCGTGCGTCTGATGGATGTCTGCGCCGATGCGGGGACAGCGATAAGGATAGGACTCAACCACGGCTCGCTCGGCGAGAGGATCACTTCGCTCTACGGCAATACGCCGGAGGCGATGGCCAATGCGGCCATGGAATGGCTCTCCCTCTGCGGGAAGCATTCGTTCGGCAATGTCACCGTGTCCCTGAAGTCGAGCAACACGATCGTCATGGTGAGCGCCTATCGCCTGCTGTACAAGAAGATGCAGGAGTCCGGCGTCGTATATCCTCTCCATGTGGGCGTGACGGAGGCCGGAGGTGGAGATTCCGGACGCATCAAGTCTTGCGCGGGGATATC
>CAVECU010000018.1:0-15711 GCA_963614015.1 uncultured Eubacteriales bacterium | reverse complement strand
GTGGAAGAGGCCATGAATATCGGCTGACGCCCCCGCTATACGCCGACTGCGGAAATAAGCTCCGAGTAATAGTTCCTGAAATCGGTCCAGGAATAAAAGCCCGGAGCTGTTTCGTTGAACGGCAGTGAAGCCTCAACCCCGTTGTACAGCACTTTCACGAGTATTTCCCCCGAACGGGAGCTGCGGTAGAAGATAAGTTGCAGGTTTGAAGCCATAGGCACAAAATCTCCTCTCCACCAGTTTTTCACATCCTCGGGGTCATCTATGACAGCCCCGAAGTTGTTCAGCCTCATGAAGCACACAAGCGGCATCACGGCCGTGTCGTGGGTGAATTTGAGATTGAGCTTGACATCGCCCGATGCGAGGTCTCTGTCCGCATTGGATATCATATCGGCCAAGATGCGTGCGTTGTTGTTGCAGTTCCTGTTGTCGGTCAGCGGTGTGCGACCCATATATACATATCCGTTGTAGTTGCGCACCTGCCAGATCCCGTACAGCTCTTCCGGAGTGAACACTCCGTCCAGACTGAGCTCCGCTGCCTTGCCGTCAAGGCAGGTCTTGTCCACCACGACATTACGGAGATCATACTCGAACTTCCACAAGCCGCCGTACGACTGCTCGACAAACTGCGGGTCGGTGAAGAATCTGGCGCAGAATCCTTCCGGATCCACCTTGGTCTTCATGAAATCGGCGGCCGACTTCTCCGCCGACTCCGGCAGTGCTACCCTGACCGGGACCGGGCTCGTGGATTTGTTGGGCTCCAGAACAGGATAGAACACCCTGCCGGCATCGATATCCACCTTGGCATCGCCGTCCAGTCCCTTGAGCTCGTCAAGGAAGCAGAACATGCTCATCATCACGCGCGGTACAGGCGTGGATATCACCTCGATGCGGGTCTCCCCACGGAAGACTTCAGGGAAATTGTGATACATCCCGTCCGCAATGCGTCTCCACTGGGCCTCGCCTTTGGCTGTGAGATCGCCGCCACGGAACGCCACGTGAGGATACAGCGCTTCATACTTCTCCCGGAGGCTCTCCCCGGCTGCTGTCAGCTTGCCTGCGGCGTGAGCACCAGTCAGCAGCCCCCGTATCTTCTCATATACATTGTCCGAAAGCGCATATCTGGAGCCATGCCTGCCGACCATGCTGACATATACCGGCTTGTAGCCCTTAGGCGCTTTGCTCAGCTCCGCGGCGGTGAAAGGATAGTCACAATATTCCGCCTCAACCAGAGTCATATCGGAGCGGAACTCCGCATCAGTGTCATACTTGACAACCGCATCCCTGACGCCGTATTCGGCCTCTATCTCGGCCCTACGCTCAATGTTTGACAGCACCCCCGCCGTCTGCGCACAGGCAGAAGCGGCCATCACGAAACAAGCCGAAGCAACAAGAACAATCTTCGCTTTCATATCACAAAAAATCCTGAAAAAATCCCTTTGGAAAGGCCTCTCCGCAGTCCACTACTGCTTCCCATAGACCGTCTCGACATCCTTGCGGAGCCTTTCCGGCGCAAAATTCGGAATAAATTTCCAAGTTCCCACCACTTTCGGATCACTTATTGCCGCAGGATCTATGCTTCCGTTTTTCTTGAGATATTCATAGAGAATCGTCCTGAATTCCGGCCCTCGGAACAGCACCCTGTCCTTGACATCTTGGAACTCCTCCAGGCCCGCAGCTTTCAGAAGTCCGCCGGAACCGACGTATCTGTAGGTCGTTATGCCGACAGAATACATCTTGGCCATATCATATGCGCTCCCGTCGGCCATGCTGATGATGTTGACACGCTCGCCGTAAGGCTTGGTGACATCGACAGTGTAGCATATCCCGGCTGCCGAATCGAAATTGGCAGGGCTCTTGGCAAGTTTCCATGCCATGCCGCCGGTGGAATAATCCTTGGTCTGCTTGAGCTTGAGGATTGCCTCGTCCGGACCTGAAACCGTGTTGATCCAGGCGTCATAGCTTGCCTCAAGATAGTCCTTGACCTCCTTTCCCGAGAGGCTCAGCACCACCAACTTGTTCTCATACGGGTAAAGCTTCTTTATGTCATCGAAGCTCACGTCTCCGGCTTCAATCTTGCCATCAATGAGCAGAGTCGCCGTAAGGGATATGTCAATCGGCCTGTACGTCAGCGCCAGAGTGTGCAGGAAATTAAGATAGTCGCACTGTCCCCAGTAGAATTCTCTTGAAGCCATATCTTTCCCGACAGTGCCGACCTTGGCGGCGGTGAACTCCCGGACAGTCTCGAATTCCTTCTCGAAAGCTCCGGCCATCACGGTGTCCGCTTTCTTACTGTCGATATTCACGGTCTCCGCGGAAAGCGTCCGGCCAACTATCTTCCCGCCTTTCACGACAAGCCGTATCCCGCCCTTGCCGATGCTCTGTCCGCCTTTGCCGCTGTCAATCATCGCAATACTGTCGCTGACCACCGCCTTGGTGCTGTGGTCGTGACCGACGACCACGAAATCCACGTCCTTCAGCCCCTGATAGAGGTCAAGTCCCTGCTTCTCCGCATTGCTCCCGTCACCCTTGCCGGAAGCCGTATGAGCCGCGACGATGACCACGTGCGGATGCTCCTTGCTCCGCACCTTGTCCACATCTTCCTGCACAAGAGGAAGAAGCGACCGGAACTCGATGCCGGAATATGCGCTCTTGTCCATCAGCGAAGCGTTGTCGGCATTGGTATATCCGAGGATGGCCACCTTGATCCCGTTTTTCTTCACTATCGCATATGCCGGGAAATACGGCTTGCCCGTCTTCAGACTTATGGCGTTGCCGGCAAGGAAAGGTATCCCGCCACTGCGAAGTTCCTTTGCCACACGGTCATACACTCCGTGCCCCGCCTCGAAATCGCAATGCCCCGCTACCACGGCGTCATACCCCATATAAGACGCCAGCCGGGGATACAGATGCGGAGAAAGCGTGTCAACACCGCCGTAGTAGAACGCCGCGTTGCCTCCCATAAGATTGTCGCCGGCATCAATGAGGATCACATTTTCTTCTCCGAGCTCGTTTCTGAGGTCGCTGACAAACCGGCTCTGGGCCATCATGGTGCCTCTGAGCCTGCCTCCATCGGTCAGCGGCTTGGAAAACCAATTGCCGTGGCCGTCCGAAGTGGTGACAAGCGCAAGATTGTATTCCCCGTCCTTGAGCGAGGAGCAGGCTGCCGAAGCGGCGGCACAAGCGACGGCCGCCAATATCAGTCTGAATTTCATTTTATCAGTTTCAGTGGTTAATTATTTTTCAAAAGAGGCCTTCGCCTTTGCATAGAGATACTCGTAGTGAGCCCTGTCATCGGGATGCGCCGAATGCCTGAGCGATGAGGCGAGCGACTTCACCTTGCCGAGGAACACGATCCTGTAGCTGTTGATCTCGTCTATCGTGGCGATGCTGACGGCAGCCTGATATGGCCGGGACATCTCGCCGAGACCGCAGCAGCCGCACCACATCTCATCTTCCTGATGATGACAGGCATCGGACACTTCGGCTGACGGCTCAGCGAAAGACTTGGCGATGAAAGAAGACACTTCCTTCGCCGAAGCCGTGAGAATCTCGCGCTGCAGAGTCTTCTCCTCGGCGGAGAGCTTCTTTCCGCCGGCGCAGGATGCGAAAAGCTCCGCATAGAGGTCATCGTAATAGTTCTTGACCGTGTATGCCTTGCCCGGCTCCGCAACCGATGCGGACAAGGTGACATTGACCGGTGTCACTGACGCCAATGTCTTGGCCGCGCTCTGGCAGATCCTGTTGGACTCGGGACCGGCAAGCGGGAGCCGGGATGTCACGGTGCGGTCGTTGAGCCAGGCGGAATTGCGCAGCTGGGATATCACCCACCCCAGAGCTTCCTTCTGCGCCTTCCGGCTCACGGCTTCCGCAGGCTTCAGGGCGGAGGAGGCCGTCACACTGTTGAGATATATTCCGCCCACCTGAGCCAGCACGTGGCCTATATATCTGTTGTACTGCGCCGTAAGCTGATGGTACAGGTCACCCCGATGAGTGAAGTCCGGATCATCGGCCCCAATCCATTCATTCATCTTCGGCAATATATATTTCAGATTGCTCACTCCGTAGCCGCTCGCCTTCACCGGGTCATCGCCGAGGTCTTCAGTCCTGGCGCTCGGGTCATAGGCCCCGTAGCTGAGAGATGTGGTGATCTGCTGCGGCCCGTAGCGATACAGGGGGTCCCCCTCTTTCTCATCTATGATCTTCCCCGCCTCGCGGTATTCGTCCCAGATGTTCTCCGCACCTATTACCGGCGTGTACAGCCACTTTATGGCATACATGTCATAGACTCCAAGCGACGGCGGCACAAGCTTCACGCCCGCATCGCCCGGCTGAGCCACATAGTTGAATCTGGCATAGTCCATAATGGACGGCGTCGTGCCGTATTCCGCCGTGAACGCCGCATCCCTGAGCGAATCGACAGGGTAGGCCGAAGAGGCCCCCATATTGTGCATAAGTCCCAGAGTATGACCTATCTCGTGGGAGATGACATACACGAGGGACTCATCTATGATCTCCTGCGGCATCTTCACCGCTCTGACACGGTCATCGACCTGGGATGTCTGGACGAAGCGCCAGTTGTTGATGAGCTTGATGACATCGTTGTACACCAGCACCGAAGCGTTCAGGATCTCCCCCGTGACAGGGTCAGTCCAGCTCGGGCCCATCGCATTCATCGTGGCGTCGGGCACATAGCGGATGCAGGAATACCTGAGATTGTCCGGGTCGAAATCCGGATCTTCTTCCGCAGACGGGAAGTCTCTCACCTGCATCACATCCTTCAGGCCGATCGCCTCAAAAGCCCGGTTCCACGCGAGAACGCCTTTGCGGATAGGCTCTTTCCAGCTTTCCGGGAAGGAATTGTCCACATACCATACTATCGGAGATTTCACCGTGACAGCCTTTCCGCTCTGCCACGCGGATGTATCCGAGAGCTCAAGTCTCCACCTTGAAGCCAGCACATAGCCCCTGAACCCGTCTTCTGCCGAGGAAAGGTCATATTTCGCCTTGCCCTCGCCGGGGCCTACCGGGAACACTCCTATGCGGGAGTCCTGAATTCTGGCCGGCATCGGACGCTCCGGAAGAAGAAGCAATGACACGGTGTAGGCGATGGAGCCGGAGCCCACCTTGCCTTTGAGACCCATGAATGTCTTGGTGAAATCCACATTGGAGAACACCTTGACGGAAGCATTGTCCCCGAATGATTTCATCTCCCCGTACCATGTCGTCTTGTCCTCGGAAGACTTGGCCACCGAGAAATCCGTGCCCTTGGGAGCCGCCCCCGATATCAGCGGCGTGATGTCGAATATGACGGAGGAACTGTCCTTGCCGTAAGCCGTCACGGGCGTCCTGCGGACAATCTTGGGGATGTAGCTGCGCGACAGGGCATCCTGCATGCCGGGATCCGAGCTTGTGGCATTCGTGCCCGGAATGCTGAACACGACGATGCTGTCCGCAAGGTCCACCTGCAGATATGCCGGAGCGTTGTACTTGCGCCCCACATTGACGTAAGCAGGATTGCTCCCCGCCGTGACAGTGCTGCCCATGAGTATCTTCCGCCCCATATATTTCTTCGGGAATCCCAGATAGATCTTGTCTTTGGCTGTCCGGTAGAGCGTAAATGTCCCGCCGGACGCCGAATCCGAGACTTCTTTCATCAGTTTGCCGTACGGCGTCACTTTCTTCTTGGGTGCTGCAGGCTTGGCCACGACGGCCGAAGTCTCCGCCTTTGATTTCTTCTTTTTCCCGAAAGGCCAGAATGCAGCCGCTTCGGTGCAGGGCACCAGCATCGCGGCTGCAAACATGGTCAGGACAATGTTCCTTTTTGTCATTATCGATATGTTTACCTGTTATTTCTTCTTGTCCCTGACACAGCGGACGTTGACGGCATCCCACAGAGGTCTCGGGTCCACTTTGGAGCCTGTAGAGTTGTATGTGTTGGCCACACCTTTGTCCACCTTGGCAGCAGTGGTCATGCTCGGAGCGCTGGAAAGGGACAGCTTATAGATGTCGCAATAGTTCGTTGACGTGCTCGTGGAGACAGCTTCATTCCCGTGATATGAGGATGTCAGGAAATTTGCGGCGTATTTGTTGCTGTACATCGCCTGGATTGCCTTGTAGATCGTTGTTATCTTGCTTGCCGCAATACCGTTCCCCATCAGATAGAATTCCTGCTCTCCGTCGGAATATTTCACATATCTGCTTTTCCCGTCATTGGATTTGATGTCCGACCCGTCGAAATTGCCGAACTCGACTCCCGCCTTGCCTACGCTGATGAGGTCGTTGATCTCGTCAAGAGTCGGCAGCCTCCAGGAGTTCTCGCCTTCAGCGACTTTGACATAAGAGCAAGGGTCCGTCGCATCCTTGGCCACAGTGCTTCCCTGCCAACTGAAATAATCATCTTCGCTTGACATCGTGCCTGCCGTGACCACCCCGTCAGAAGCGGTGTAGAACGGATGATTGCGCCAGCTGGCAACATTACCTTTCATCGTGCTGTAAAAATTGTCGGTTCCGTTCTTCAACGTCTGTCCGTCCGCTGTCACTTGCTGTGATCCGGTCGTGCCTTCGATAGCCTGAGTGACAAGATTCTCCGGCTTTATCCTGTCGAGCCAGTCCTTGTTGGAGTCATACAGGGCGATGGCATTGGCGCTTCCGAACTTGAAATAGAGTCCGATATCCTGCTTGTCTCCGATCTTGTACGCCTTGTTCTGCTCGTCGAACACCAGATACCCCTGACTCCATTCCACCGAGAACTTGGAAGATGCGGCCTTGACCACCGTCCCCGATGTGAAATCAAGCGTGAACGAAGACACTCTCGCCTTGTTGAAAGCGATTGCTTTCCCGCTTGTATTGAATTTCTTCTGATATACGGCTCCGTCCGCAGTATAGACGGTGACGAGTATCGTCTTCATCTGCGCCACGCTGTGGTTTGCCACGAAGCATACCGTAGCTCCGCCCGCGCTTGTGTACTCCACCGTCCCGCCTGTGAGGGAGATGTCGAAGCGGCTGTCTCCGCTCACCCAGTTGCCTATGACGGCCATGGTGTCCTTGAGGCTTATGATGTTGTCTCCCCTGAGCCCCCTCTGCGGAGTGCCTGTAGATGTGCTTGAAGAATTGAACTCCGACATGATATTGACCTTGGTGACCGTAGCGGAAGCGACATCGGGAAGTCCCGTCACCGTCATCTTCACAAGGCCCGCAAGCGGAGTGAGCGTGACAGGGTTGGAGAACTCGACCGATATGGTGTCCTGCTTGCCGGCAATCCTTGCCTCCGCCTTCTCCGACAACGCGAGCCTCGATGATGTCATAGGCAGATTCGCCGGCGTGAGTACCGATGACAGAGCCTGCACCTTAGGGACGCTGACCTTCACCGCGGCATTGTTGACAAGAGTGTCGATGTCAGTCTGTTTGCTGCTTATCCATGTACTTATGAACGTACTGTCCATGAGGGTGACAGCCCCCTTCGGATAGGAAATGACCATGTAGTCGTGCGCCTTCTTCTCGAAGAGCACCGATTTCCCGGAAGCCCCCACAACGGACGGCTTCGCCGAGCTCACGCTCACGCTCTCCTTGTCTTCTCCAAGAGTGATGTCGTGGAAATCGAACTCGTCAGTTCCATCCCAATATATGTAGTACGACGGAGCCTCCTCCGCCTTGAAGTATGACCTTGTGGCAGGGTCCTGTGCCATAGCCGTGAAGCTGTACAGGCAGCCGCCATCTTCATCCGGCCCGGAAGCGTCGATGAAGCCGTTTTCCTCCGCACACCCGGCAAAAGCCGCAACTGCGGCGATGAATGACCATATATATCTTGTTTTCATAGCTTTTCCTCCTCTGGATTATTCATATTTCCCATAATCGTCCTCCGGGACCGTCACACCCTTGGCCAGCACTTTGACCTTGATCTCCGCCGTGAACCCTCCGTCGGAAGTTGTCGCCTTCACGACGGTCTCGCCTTCAAGGACACCCGTTATGGTCACGGTGCCGTCAGACTCGGTGACGAGCGATATGATCGAACTGTCATAGCTCCAGATTATTTCCTTGTCGGAACAGTCCGCAGGAGTGAACGAGATGGTGATCCCATTCTTGGATATGCCTTCATATATTTCTATGCTGCTCTCCGACAGCGCGATCCCCTCGCACGGAACAGAGACAAGGATCTTCACCGAAGCGGTCTTGCCTCCGTCAACGGTGGAGACGGTCACTTCAGCCTCTCCTCCGCCGATCGCAGTCACCTTGCCGGCGGCATCGACAGTCGCCACGGCAGTATTGGACGATGCCCAGGTGACATTCTTGTTTATCGCATTGTCAGGCAGCACGGCGGCCGTGAGCTGAAGCGTTTCGCCTTTCTTGAGGCTCTGCTCGCCGGACGGAGTGACAGTCACGCTTTCTGCGTGATAGTCAGTGACTGACACAAGACAGGAAGCGGAGAATCCTCCTTCTTCCGATGTGACGGAGATGGTGGCTGACCCCTCCGACAGGCCGCGGACAAGCCCGTCCGTGACAGAAGCCACCGCCGGATTGCCGGTAGTCCAGGTCACGGTCGTGTTGGTGGCGTTTTCGGGGAAGACGGCCGCAGTCAAGGCCACTTCTTCACCGACTTTGAGAGCGAGGCTCGACTGAGAGAGTATCACTTTCTCCACAGCCACATCCTTCTCACCGGAGCAGCCGACGGCCGCCCCTCCCAATGTCAAGGCGGCAATCAATGCGAGGCCGCCGCAGAAACAGTTCGTTTTCATATAGTTGAATTTAGTTGACACGATATTTGTAGATTACGCTCACCGGATCATCACAGATCCCTTCATAGGCGCTGACAAGAGTGTCATCGGCATACCTGTAGACATACAGGCTGCCTTTGTGCTCTCCGCTGCGGGAGGGATTGTAGGTCGCGACATACAATAGATCTTCTCCATCCGTGGCCTTCCGCCCCTTGAAATTGGTCGCGATGTCCCGTATCAGCTCCCCGGAAGGCAGCGAGATCGCAGGCCTGCTGCCAGGAGCCGTCGTCAGGCCCCAGCGGTAGATGGCATTGTCATACACGAAGTACACATCCGACGAGATGCGGTTGCCCACGATCTTGGAGGAGGAGTCCATCTTCAGGTCGGACGTCTTGAACCGGTAGGCGATATCCGCAGTCACTCCGTCCGTTTGCCTGGTCCCGAATGAATAGAATCCGCTCCCCGTGACCTTTATCATGCAGGAGTCCGGCTCCGAGATCTTGCGGTACAGAATGTGGACAGGATAGTTGGAGCTCGTGGCAGCGACTCTCTCCACAGCCACATTCACTATCTCCCATCCTTCGACCGCCAGTGTCCGCGCACCGGCAGAAGCACTTTTCCTCGTCCCGACAAGACTCTTGTTGAAGAACACAGGATACCTGTAAGTCTTTGATGTGGCGACTGATGTCTTGTTAGGGCCGTCCACTATCCTGACTATGTCGAACGGAGCGTCAACCACCTCGTTGACAAAGCCGCCGTTCATATCATACCGGAAAAGCCTGTTGCCCGTAGTCCGGAAGAAGCAGCCGAATGCGGCTTTGTCTTCAGCATATTCGCCGCCGAATTCCCGGCAGCTTGCGCCGTATCCGGACTTCATCTTGGCGGTCATATACAGCTCGAATGTCTTGCAGTCCATGTGATAAATAGTCCCGTCGGCATCGTCCGTCGCTATCAGGAAGCCGGAATACGTCACTCCGCTGTAGGTGTTGTCGCTCATATAGAGTGCAGTACCGTTCTTCAGTTCGGCGCCTTCCACGCTGAATATGTTCGAATAGACCTGCTGAACCCCTTTTGCGGCTTCATCGGCTGTCAGCGTCTTGACAAACGCCAGCGAGCCGGCTCCCGATTCATCATTTGAAAGGATGGCCACGCCCTCATCGTAGCCGGAGTTGACATTGAGCGTGAAATACTTGAACTTGATGCTCTCGCCGTTGTCCACCTTCAGCCTGAGAAGGAACGAGCCCACCTTCGAGAACGTGTAGTCGATCGTCCTTGCCGAGGAGATGATCTCCATGCTCTCAAACTGATTAGCCGCCGTGCCCGACTTCCTCACTCCATAAGCCCACTCGTAGGTAGGCTCCTTGCTGCTCACGATATCCAGCCCGGTATAGACAAGCTCAGTCCCCAGATCGACATTGATGGTGTCGGATGCGACATTTATCGTTATCGGGGCGAGCTGCTCATATCCGTGAGGCTCCACCCCATAGCATCCGGAGACGATGGCGACTGCCGCCGCGGCCGCCGGAAATATGATTGATTTTCTCATCTTCATCCGCCGTTTTTCAATTGAAGAATCCATACGTCCCGTACATCGGGTCTCCCCAACCCTGCTGCGCATTGATATTCACATACTCCGTCCCTATCAGCTCCGCATTCGGATCATCCGGATGCTGCTCGTAATACTCCTTGTAGTAAGTATAAAGCGGATATGCGACAAACTTGGCCCAGGCCGACATATACGCCTTCCGCCAGAACTTGAGCGGTATGTCCGCCCCGTCGAGATTCTCGCCGTAATTCCTTACGACATAGTCATAGAACGACGGACAGGTCTCCTCCGTATCGTGCAGATACTTGAGCAGCAGCCTGTATTTCTGCGGATAGAAATTGCCCCAGTTATAGTCCCATCCGGGAGCATCCTTTGACGAGTTTTTCCACCATGAGGGACACGTCGGCTCTCCGTCCGACACATAATATTCGAACTCCGGAGTGAAAATCTTCTGCGTCGCCGTGCTGTCCGGCGTGCACGGGACGAAATTCTCATTCTCCACGAGCCTGAACTTCACCATCACGAACGTATCTGTCATCTCCGGCTGCCGGTGCAGGGTCATCGTCACATCGGCCTCCACCTGCCCGGCAGGTATCACGAGCGGCCCCAGATCGAAGTCCACGCCCGGCCTTGCGGTCACCACCGGGAGTTCCGTCGCACCGGCCTTGAGAGTCTGGCCCTCGGCGGCAGGTATGTACTCTATCTTGAATTCCCTGTCATATTCCACAGGCTGCCCCATCACGAAGACTGTCTGCGAGACCTGAATGTCATCTTCCGGGATCAGAGAGAAGGAGTAGGTGTGGACCTGCACGCCTTCCTCGAAATATATGATCGGCGTCTGATCCGTGTCATACATCAGCCACGTGCCCTTGCAGGATGCAAGCGCCGGGAGAAGCGCCGCCGTCATCAGTATCTTTGTCGTTCTTGTCATCATAGTGTCATACCTCCACATTGTTTCTTGCCTCATCTTCTTCGTCAGGAATCGGAACGGTATAGTTGCCCGGGACGCTGCCGCTGAGGACCGCCCCCGCTGCCGTCTTGATGTCCTTGCCGAGCTTCTTCATCTCAAACCAAGTGAACCCCTCGCCATAGAATTCCCGCCTCCGCTCATTGTACAGAGTCTCATAGGTGAGACTGCCCTCGGATATCGGGTCCAGACCGCGCGTGGTTATGACGGCATTGTAGAACTCCGCCGCCAGTCTCGGGCTGGATGTCATATAGAACTCCGCCAGGATGTAGTACATCTCCGGAATGCGGAGGATGTTGATGCCGACGAATGACGCCCCGGAATATCCGGCCTCGGTAGCCACGCCGACATTGACCGTCTTCTTGAGATGCTCCTCCGCGCTGTCGAACCAGGCCGTAAGACGATAATCTGTGTTGGCCCCAGCGCCCTCCTCATAGAGGGTCATCCAGTCTGACGCCAGAGAGAATGTGGTCTTCGTGCCCGTGAGGCCGTATTTGGTGGCGCTGACGGCCTGACTTTTCTTGGAATAGAATCCGAACAGGGTCTCATTGAGGTCAAGCGTCCCGCCTTCCGCCTGGACAAACGAGCTCAAAGGCCTGAACGAGAACTTCCCGCTGTCAATCACTTTCTGCGCATATATCGCCGCATCGGCAAGATCGCCCCTTGTCCAATAAACTCTGGCGATAAGCGCCTGCACGGCGTACAGATTGAGATGCGTGATCCTGGCCTCCGTAAATGCGTTCGCGGAGTTGTCCCGCACTGCGGATATCAGAGTCTCATCCTCTCCGAGAAGGCTCTCCGCCCTCGTCAAGTCGCTTAAGACCTGCTCATACACGGCATCAAGCGTTGAATAGTCCGTAATCGAGAACGAATAATTCCTCACATATGGGATTGCCTTGGTCTTCAGCGCGTCCGAGGCCCACATCGGAGGCCCGAAATAGCGCACGAGGTCAAAATGGATCATTGCCCTCAACGCCAGCGCTTCTCCGAGATACAGCTTGGAATGCTTGAATTCATTCACTCCCCCGGTCTCGGCGTGGCTTATGATGTTGTTAAGGTGATTGATCGCCGTATAAGAATCGCTCCATAGCTCCTTGCGCAGCAGCGTAGGGCCGTTGATAGTCCAGTTGGCGAGCGCGAGGTTGCCGTACGTGTTGTCCGTGAGTGCCGTAGTGTTCTGGCTCAAGACTTCCGCCAGCCATATCATATTGCCGCCGTAGAGGTTGTCCGAGTTGGACAGCTCGCTGTATATGCCGTAGAGCGCATCTTCATAGCCTTCCGCGGAAGTGAACATATCGTTGTCGAATGTCTCGCCCTTCGGGTTGACATCGAGGAAATCGCCGCACCCGCCGGCAAGAGCCGCACATAAGGCCAATGCCATATCATATATTACATTTCTTCTCATTTCGAACAGCTGCTTAAAAGGTAGGACGGAATGTGATGTTGACGCCACGGCAATATGGATAGGATGTTCCCCTCTCGAACCTTATCGTGGAGAGATATCCTATGTCGGAAAATCCGAATCCGACTGCCAGTTTCCTGAGTCCGAGCCGGGAAATCTTCTTGACCGGGACATCGTACATCACCTGTATGTTGGAGAAATAGATCTCGTTCCTCTTCTCCACGAATCTCTCCGAATAGTGGGTGGTGGTCCCTGCCGTTATGGCCAGATAGCGGGTCAGGTCTCCCGCGTTTTTCCACCTCTCGGTGAATGCGCGGGCGTCCACGTTGTGATATTTGTCGATATTCTCGACCTTGTTCTGCAATGTGGAGTTGTAGTAGTCGCCTCCGAAAGTATAGGTGGTGGAGAGCGACAGCGAAAGCCCCTTCCATCGGAGAGTGGTCATCAGCGCCCCCTTGAGGATCGGATTGGTGTTGCCGACAGCCACTTTTTCGCTTGAAATATAGTTGAATGTATATTCCCCGTTCTTCTTGATGTAGATCTCCCTTCCGGTAGCCGGGTCAATGCCCGCAGAGCGCATCGCATAGATGTCATACTGCGAGCCGCCTTCCTCGAACAGGATCTTCGGAAGCGACGAGTCCGTATAATTCTCTTTTTCAACGCCTTTCAGGGAGTTGGAGATGTGACGGATCTCGTCCATCACGTGTCCTCCGGTGAGGGTGACGCTCCAGAACCAGTCCTTCTTGCGGATGACCTGTGCCGACAGCGAGAGGTCGATACCCTTGTTGTTCAGCTCTCCGAAATTGACGTTCATCGAAGACGTCCCCACTGAAGGCGGGAGATTGATGGACATCAGCATATCGTAGGTCGTATTGGAGTAGAAGTCCAGCGACATGTTGATCCTGCTGTCCAGAAACGCTCCGGTGAGGCCTATGTTGTTGTTGAGCGTCCGCTGCCATTTCAGATTCGGGTTGCCCATCTGCTTGGGCAATGCGCCTATGCCGGAAGTATATTCATAATCGGATTTGTACTCATAGACCGTCTTGGCCTGATAGTAGTCAAACGACACGCTTCCCGTATAGCCCACGGAGTATCTGAGCGACAGGGTGTTGATCCACTTGGCCCGTTTGATGAACGGCTCGTTGTGGATATTCCACGCGGCGCCGGCGGCCCAGAACGGAGCGAAACTGTTGTCGGAGCCGAAGCGGGAAGAGCCGGAAGCCCTGTACGACAGATCCACTACATATCTGTTCCACAGACCGACATTCGCGTTGGCGAACACGCCGGCTTCCGTGGCTATCCTGTCCGTGCCGGTCGGTTTGCTCGATGCCGGGTAGCTCAAGGCGAATGACAAGTCGGACAAGTTGTCCTTGAGGAAGCCGATTCCTATGCCGGAAGATGAAGTAGTCCTCGAATACTGGATGTTGGAGCCGCCGCTGACACGGAACATCGAGCCTTTGGAGTCAAGAGAACGGCCATAATTGGCCACTATCTTTCCGGATATCGTGCTCCCCTGCCTGTTGGAGAAAGAGTATCTTCCCCTCTCCGTGACCTTGGTGTTCTCGTATTTGACCATATCCGGAGACTCGAACGAATCCGTGGAGCCCCAGGTAAGGTTCAGACTCCCCTGCCCGGTGATATAGAAGTTCTTGGTGACATTCCAGCGGCCGTCCAGCGAATTCTTCAGAGACTGGGACTTGTTCTTCTTGAATGATGAGAGGGTCGCCTCGTAGAGAGGGTTCGTATCGGAATTGCCCGACTTCGCGATCGGGTTGAAATAATACACCTTGATGTAGTCCCCGTTTTCATCGAACATCGGCTCGTACGGATTCATCTTCGAATAGTTCGAATATGAGCCGTACGGCGAATCTTTCGTGTCGGTCATCGAGAAACCCATCTTGTAAGACAGCGTGAGCTTGTCCCGCAGATGATAGCCTATGGTGAAGTTGAGGCTCTTGGTGCTTCGCTTGTCGCCCTTCATCACGCCGTAGGTGTCACTCCAGCTCCCGTTTGCCCGGAAACTGAGCTTCTCGCCCCTCGATGTCAACGACAGCGAATGGTTGTAGCTGAACGGCATTCTGAGCGGAGCATGCAGCCAGTCGTCATTCACTCCCTGGCGTATTTTCTCCAGCTTGTAGGCATACGCCTCGTCCAGAGAGCCGTCAGCGGTGTCATAGAGGCCGGCGAGTCTCTCCAGATCAAGCTTCTGCGACGGCGTACACAGGTTGAAGGAGCTGAGGTCCGGATAGCTGAGTCTCGGCACGAAGTTGTAGCTGAGCTTCACTTTCTCCGCCCCGATATGCTTTCTCTCCACGACAATGACCCCGTTCGCACCTTTCTCTCCGTAGAGGATGGTCGCGGACGCATCCTTCAGCACATCAATACGTTCGATGTCGAATATATCGAGGTCATACAGCTCTTCGATGGATATTTCCACTCCGTCCAGGACGATCAGCGGATTGTTGACGCCCTCTTCGCTCTCATTGGTAATCAGCGTGTTGGCTCCTCGGATCAATATCGACGGGACCACATTCGGGTTGGAGCCGGCGGCGTTGTTCTCCACCATGACCATACCCGGGGTCAATGCCGTGATGCCCGCAAGCAGATTGGTCGGAGACAGGTCCACCAGCTGTTCCCCGCTGATGGTGGTCGCCGATCCGGTGAACGTCTCCTTCGACTGGCTGTAAAACCCGTTAACCACGACGGCGTTCAGACTTGAAGTCGCCAGCGTCACATCCAGCACCGAAGACGAATTCACATCCATCTCGCGGGTCTCGGTCCCGATGAACGAGAACACCAGAACATTCGATTTCTGGCCTTTCGCAAAAGTGATCGTGTAATAGCCGTCCGCATCTGAAGAAGTCCCGACGGACGTCCCTTTCACAAGGACGTTCGCTCCCGGCAGAGGCTCACCCTTGTCGTCTGTGATACGACCTTTTACAGTGATTTTCTGTGTTGAAGCTACGACCGCCGACTGATTCCTGCCGCTCTGGGCGAAGGCGTTGTCAGATGGCCACAATACCGGAAGAATAAGACAAGCGAGAAGCGGACACAGAGTCTTCCCCCCCCCACGGACTGGAAT
>CAVECU010000017.1:13508-15757 GCA_963614015.1 uncultured Eubacteriales bacterium | reverse complement strand
CTGTCTATGCTGACGCTCTTGAGAAGGCGGTAGCCGCATATAAGAAAGCTTTCGAAGTGGATGTGAAGAAGTCAAAAGTGAAGGACATCTCCGCAGCTCTGGAGAGCATCAGCCAGAAATACACCACCGAGGCCTACAACAAGTACACCTTCGGCGATATGACCGGGGCGAGCGACTATTTCGAGAAGGCTGCCGGCGTGCTGGCTCTTGAGCCGGTTTCCAAGATCGACACCAACTCCATCTACAATGCCGGGTTTACGTCCTGGGTCGCAAAGGATATGGACAGGGCGAGGTCTTTCTTCGAGAAGTGCTATGCTGTCGGCTATTATTCGACTGACGGAGACATCTTCGCCAAGCTTGCCGATACTGACACTCTCAACACCAAGAAATATCTTGAGGAGGGCTTCAGCAAGTTCCCTCAGAGCCAGAGCATCCTCATCGGACTCATCAACTACTACATAAAGAGCAACGAGAGCACAGACCGTCTTTTCGAGCTTCTCGACAAGGCGAAGGCCAATGAGCCGAATAATCCGTCTCTCTACTATGTGGAAGGAAACATCCGCGCACAGCTCGGCGACCACGATAAAGCCATCGTAGCGTATGAGAAATGCGCCGAGATCAATCCTGAATACGAGTACGGCTTCATCGGCGAGGGCACGATGTTCTACAATATGGCTATCGACGTGCAGACCAAGGCTCAGGAAGAGCTTGACGATGCCAAGTATATGGAACTTGTAAAAGAGTTTGAGTCAGACCTCAAGTCCTGCATCGCTCCGTTCGAGAAGGCTTTCTCCATCACCAAGGACAATAGCGTGAAGCTCGGCATATCCGAATATCTCAAGAACGCCTATTACCGTTTCCGCGAGGAAAGCTCCGAGTATCAGGCAGGATATGAGAAATACAAGAAGATAAGCACGGAAGGCAAGGTTGAATAGCCACGGCCTTCCGCCTGCAAGATCAGCATCCTGTACTGCCGTCAAGGCTGCAGGATGCTTTTTTTGTGCTCTCCGGCGTGATCCCGGCCTCTTCCGGGCGGAAAGTCACCGTCCCGTCTTCGAGCACGAAGCACGGTATGCCGATGACCCCTTTCCTGCGGATCTTGTCAAATGCCGGGCTGCCGTCGCGCAGTGCGAGAAACTCCTTGAGAGCCGGCGGGCTTGCACCGATATCGACGACCTCGTACTTCGATCTGTCCGACAGCTGATCCGCAATGCTGATGCAGTCGGGACATTGAGACATCTTATAGACTTTGATCATGGGGTAAATATCTGTTTTGAAATCTGCGGGGGTTAAGAAGCGGTTTTTCTCTTTGCTGAAGAGAAAAACCGCTGCGGCAGCTCCATCGCCACTATTATCCCCAGGACAATCGCAATGGCCGCCTTGACTGCGGTGAATCCGGCCGCCGATGACAGAATGAACCTGTTGGAGACGAGATAATAGGTGAACCAGAATATCCCGGCTCCCGGGACAAGCGGAAATATTCCGCAGAGCAGATAGACCGTGCTCGGGCACTTGTCCTTGACGGCGGCGAATCTGGAAAGGATGCACACGACGGCGGTGGCGGCGACAATCGCCATAGTGACTCCGGAGTTGCACTCCCGAGTGAGCAGAAGATAGAGGCCCCAGCCTACGGCCCCGATGGCCCCTGCAGTGACATACTGCCTGCGTGGCGCTCCGAAGAGGATCGCGAAGGCGAATGTACCTATGAAAGCGGCCAGGCATTGCCACAGAAGCCCCGCCGTCTGCGGATTCACCGTCATTCCGCTGAGCTGTATCATTCCGCCGGCTATCCGGCCGTCAGCCACGAAGCCGATGCTCACTCCCAGAGCGATGCAGATGAATCCGAGCATGGCGTCCGTGAGCCTCGTGAGTCCGGCTATGTAGTCGGAATTGGCAAGATCCCGGACCCCGTTCACGAACGGGACTCCGGGAATCAGAGGCATCACGGCCCCTATGATGATATTGCTCAGGCTGTCGCCGAATCCGAGCCTGAATGACGCCAGGCACAAGCTTGTCGCCACCAGAGCGTTGCAGATGCCGCCGAGGATTTTGGACAGAGAAGCGCTCACATACAGGCAGAAGACATAGAGCAGCGCCCCTACGGCAAATGCCGCGAGGCAGTCTGCAAACCCGCCGCCGAATACCGCGCAGAAGCCCATCGCTCCGAAAGCCGATCCGGCGATCTGTTCCCATCCGGGCTTGCCGGGGGCGTTTCTGATGGCTTCCAGACGCTGCCTGGCTTCCGGAAG
>CAVECU010000017.1:3517-13498 GCA_963614015.1 uncultured Eubacteriales bacterium | reverse complement strand
GTATTTCCCGGAAGCGATATCATAACTCAGCCTGTTGACTGCCACCACTTTCGACAGCTGGATTCCGCGTATCGGGATGAACTCGACGTTGGCGTACTTCCCGAGCGAACCGGTCGTGAAAATTCCGTTGCTCAAGACGAAGAAGTGACCCGAATCCACCCCGTAGTGGGATGCGATCCGCTCCATCGTGTCCTCCACGCGGGAGATTTCGGCTCCGTTCTCCAGAAGAATATGTCCGGCGATCGAAGCCGTCTCCAGAACTTCCGTCGTGTTGTCAGTCATCCTCCGGACTATTTCACATTGAATACCGTGACTATCGGGAGATGGTCTGACGGATGCCAGTAGTTGGACAGGTTGCCCGGGTCTCTCACCGGCTTGGTATATTCGTCGGAAACGATTTCGGAAGACAGGATCATATCATACACCGGCTGCGTGCAATACAGGAAATCGATGCGCTTCTCGCCGCCGATGGAGGTGATGAACTCGCCCGGATGCAGCTTCTCGACTACGTCTATGTATGGAGTGTTGTTCCTGATATAGTCGTGCACCAGAAATCTTGTGTCGTTCTCCTGGAACCCGTATTTGAAATTGTCCACGATGGAGACTGCATTGTGGTCTCCCATCATCATCCACAGCCCGTCCTTCGCATCCGGATCCGTGTCGATGGTGTGGTGGCAGATATATTCTATCTCCATACGGCGGTATTTGTCTCCTCCGTTCTCGGCGCGGCTTGCGTCCTTGTCCTCAGCTCTGTAGGCATATGCCTGCGGCCAGGTGTGCAGGGACACGATGTTGAAAGTCTTGCCCGATGCGCTGACCCTGAACCAGCCGGCGCCGTGTGTCACCACGCTGTCCGGCTCTTCGCCCACGATCGCCTGCACCGTCTCTATAGGGAACTTGGAAGTGATGATCTGAGGGAAATTGTCCCTGAATCCGCTGATGGCCCAATACTGATGACCGTAGCGGGCAGCAAGCTCTCCCCAGTGGTCCACCAGATATCTGTCCTCATCGGCCAGAGCCTTGTCGGATCCCGTGGCTCTGTTGGACCGGCCTTCGCACCATACGCAGATGTCCGGAGCCTGGTCGCTGACCCATTTGACGAAAGAATCATAGTTCTCGCCCTGTCCGCTCCACATTCCGTTCTGGATGTTCCAGTAGATGAGCTTCAGATTGCCGTTTTTCTGTTCGGAAGAGCATCCGCACGCAAGCCCGAGAGCAAGCAGGGAGATGATTAGAAGATTGATCTTTTTCATATCAGTAGTGTTTGTGGCGTGGGAGCCCGGACCCCCGGACTCCCACGCAAAGTTATCATTTATTTGTTATATCTGATTGCAAAATATTCGATGCCGCATGTCGAAGTGCCGGATTCCTTGTCTTTCATCACGGCATCCGCATAATCAGCTCCGCTGCTGCATATGTCACTGACAGGACACAGGCGGATATATACGTTTTCGTGCCCGAGAATGTCCAGAGGAAGATCGAAGTTGATCTGTTTGTAGGCTACCGTGGAAGAAAACAGCGTGTTGGACCATGTCGATACGTCAGGAACGGTGTAATTGGCGATCAGATGCCACTCGCTGTCAGCTTTTGCCGACTGATCCGGAGTGAGGGACCACTCCGCTTTCCAATACCTCGGGGTGTAATAACTCTGGTCGGCATTCATCACCGCAATCTGCATAGATATCCGATCCGTGGAAATCCCGGCGGTGGAGAAATTGAAGATCCATGCGTACGGACGTTCAGTTTCGTAGTCCCACCAATATTTGTTGATAAAGCCGGTACATATTTCTGCGGGAACCCAGGATTTGCCGGAGTTGCTGCCGGTGCCGTTTATCTTCTTTACATTGGCATCCTTGGCATTCGGTCCGCCCCATTCGACCGTGCCGTCGGGATTGTAGCTGACCAGTTCCGTCAGCTTCTGGATCGAAGGTATCTGATCCCTGCCTTCCCTCAGGTCCAGAAGGATTCCCAAGCCGTTGACATTGCTGTTGTTCTGGTCCACTTTAGGGAAACGCCAGTCCTTGCCGTTCCCGACGGGCCCCAGATAACAGTAGGTCTGAGGACTCTCCATATGCTGCAGATATGTCGTCTGGATGAATTCCGCCGCTTCAGAGTGAGTGTATCTCCGGCTGTAAGTGTGGTCCATCCATCCGTTGGTGCCATAGGACGGGCGCATCGTGGAGTCAGCCACAGAAGGCACCCAATAGCGATATTCGGTCAGAAGTGCGGAGAATCCGTCTTCGAAATCATCTGCCATCTGTTCCCAGACATCGCTCTTGTTCTGGTGACGTATCTGATATCTGCCAATGTTGCCGAGAGTCGGGTCATCTTCGATTTCCGCAGGGTCCGCCCCGTTGCGCCATTCCATACGCGGGAACGCCTCGTGGACGATCACCCCGGAGATTTTGCCGGAGCCGTACGGGAGTCTCGTACCGTCACTGCGGTAAGTGCATACCGTGTTGGTCGTCAGATAGATGTCATCGCCGTTGATGTCCCGCAGAAGCCTCGGATACTGTGTGAACCGGTTGCCGGCGGTGGCTATCGTATATCCCTCATTCACTGGAGTAAGTGAGCCTTTTCGGACCGGTATTTCCACATCCTTGAGCGTTACGTAGGTATATACGTCGTTGTCGGTGAGATCTCTTATGTAAAGTTCCTTGACCGGGATGGAAGATTTGGTCCCCGACATCCGGGATGTTATCATCGATTTGGTCACTCCCGTGATGTCGCATCGGAGCGGCTCCTCTTTCAGAGTGGCCACGGCTCCGTGCATGAGGATCTGCACCTCGTCATATTGCTCGAACACGTTGTCATCAGACGTGTTCATCAATATCGAGACACCTCTTGCGCCATCTGCGGACTCCAGATATACTGTTCTTTCGGAGATGCTGTAATCGACTGCTGACGTCGTTTTCTGCTCATTCTCACCGGCATTGCCGTTTTCCGTGTTGCTGACGACATATCCTTCCAGGATTATATAGTCCTGTATCTCCTTTCCGGTAGCATATTTGTCGATGAACGTCTCGAACGGAATCACCTCTCCGAGAGTATTGTTCGCACTTTTCTGCAACAGGTTCACCATCATCGCGACTCTGTCACCCCAGCCGTCCGTGAATGACAGGCTTATGCTCACGGCTCTTGGCGCTGTCCCGCTTGGATTGGCCTCGATAGAGACTTTCAGAGTCCTGTCATCGTCCTCGCTCCCGACTATGTCCACATCCTGAATCCAGGAAGCGTTCTCGCCGGCATATTCCTTCTCCACTGTCATATAGCTGAACGGAATGTTGGTCTTGACGGAAGAAGTCACCACTCCGGCACCGCCATCGGCGACGATGGAAGCGTTTCCTATGCTCAGATAGGCTGTCTTCCATCCCTTCTGCTTCACCGTTACGGTGTCGCTCCGTGAATCCTCCGTGCTGCGCAGCACGATGCGGCCTTTCCTCTTGAACTCCGGATTGGCCTCGCAATAGACGGTGAGCGTGCTGTCAGTCTCAGCCGGTTCTCCGGTGATATGGAGCCAGCTGTCCGCCCCGTCGATGATTTCGATGTCGTAGCGGCTGTTGGAATATATGGTTACGGGGAAAGTGCTTTCAGCAGCGCTTACGACATATTCGTTTGTCGGGGCTCCCAGCTCCACGACAGGAATGACGTCCGCATCGTCTATGTCGCAGGCATAAAACGCCGGGAGTACCGCGATGGCGGCAGATATATATATGATACAATGTTTCATAGCCTTGAAACTGTTTAGAAATGATTCTTTTTAGAAGTATCGTACGGTTATCGTTCCGAATCTCAGAGGATTGCTTGTGGAAGTGAATGTGCCCTTGGCGATTCCTCTCGCTGTCCGCCAATTGGATGCAGTAGCCTTCGGATCGATGTCACAGACATTGTCGGCGACTTCGAAGCGGACTATGACCGAGGTCTGGCCGAAGCACTCGTCCGGAAGATTGAAGAGGTGCTCGGTGTAGCCAGGAGCGCTGTCCGGTGAAGTCGTTGTCCACCATACGAGAGATCTGTTCTGCACCAGCGGCACAAATTCCTTGAAGGTCGCACCTCCGTCTATGGAGTAATGCAGTTTCCAGTGCGATGGCGTGTTGAGAGTCGTATTGTTCTGTTTGCCGTGTCCCCAGACGAAGCCGAACTGGAGTCCGGTGCCGCTTACGCCTTCAGTGGAGAATTTGACATCGAAGGTAGTCCCGACTTCCCAGACGGCGGTGAAATATGCCGCCTGATTGGTTACGACGCCCTTTCCTCCGGTGCCGGAAGCAATGGCCTGTGTACGGCTGGTAGTGACGTTGTTCGGTATCAGTGCATTGTAGTCCTGGGCGAGAGAGACGGTGACACCGGAGATCTCGCCTTCTCCGATCTCGGGTTTGAGGTCGTTCACCGAGTCATTCCAGTTCCACTCCACGAGAGTGCGGGAGAATGCCGCGTTGTTCAGCGCAATGTCGCTCTCCGTCATAGGACGGATCTGATAGCGGCCTACATCGCCATAGCGGATCAGCTCTTCCGCCACCACGATGCCCGTGAAAGCTCCGGAGCCCTGGGCTACGCCCTTTCCGTCACGGCGCCACGGCACCTTGGCATTGGTAAGCATGGAGATCGTGTTTCCGCTGTTGTCAGCAAGAAGGAGAGGAGCGACATCCCATCTCGGTGTTGAGGAACCGGTGATATTGAAGTCTGTCTTGATGCTGTAACCGTCCGTACAGTTGGTATAGCATCCGTCTTTGTAGACAATCTCCATATCTTTGAGCGTCACTTGAGTATATATGTCGGCATCGGTCAGGTCAGCCGGACTCATAAGTTTGGTCGGAACGGCATCGATTGACGGATCCGCCGCAGAAACGATGTTGTCGGCCTTCAAGCCTTCGATTTCATAATATTCAGGATCACCGTGCTTTACCAGAGACAGGCCGTACAAGTTGATTTTGACCTTTGAATATCGTTGCAGCGTGTTGTCTTCAGCCGAGTCGAACCGGAGCATAAAGCCGTATCTGCCGTCCGTTGATTCTATCACGGCTGATTTCGGATTTGTTGTATAGTCAAACCCGAACTGGGCGGTCTGCACATTCTGGCAGATGTTTTCGCCGCCGTTCTCGCTGATTACATACCCCTCGATGAATTCTCTGACATTCAGAGTCCCCGGAGCATATCCCCGGAGCTGCTCAAACGGGATGATCACCGGATATACGTCCTGTGTTATCGGCAGCTCAGCGATGACGGATTTATTGTAGTACACTTTGATGACGGCTGACCTTAAGTCTCCGGACAGATTGTCCGATATGTCGAAATCAAGGGTGCTTCCTGTCAGCTTCAGATTGCTGACCCACTCCTCATCCGCCGATGCGGCGTAGTCTACGGCGTATGAGATCTTGTCCCGATAAGCCCAGATGTTGTTGGGAGCTTCTGCGCTGACGGACATCCGTACGCCGTTGAGCATATCCATTCCGTGGATTTCCAGGGATGCATCGGAGCTTTCCTGTGTGACTTGCAGGGTGAACACTTCGGTATCATCGTCAGTCTTGCTGTTGCCCGGGACGGATACGATGAAATCGACAGATGCACTGCGCTCCGCCCCGGAAGCGTTCCCGGATGAGGATATCGACAGGGATCTTCCATCGAAAGTTATCCCCGAGAGCCATTCGGCAGTATCGTCCGGATACCGCACAGCATAATTCACATTCCGGAGAGAGTAGTACAGATTGGATGTGACGTCCATAGCTATCGTTCCGGCATCTTTGCAGAGGACTGCGTTCTGCTCCGGCCACACGATAGACGGCTCTGTCACCGCACCGGCCTGGTTTACGACTATCGTGTCGGCATGCCCGCCTTTCGAGAGTGCGATGGCGAGCCGTCTCGGCAGTCCGTAGTTCGCTGCATATGAGAGTACGATTTCCGAATTTCCGCTGTCAGTGAGCCTGTCGAGAGACGCCCAGTCTACCTCCTCGGTGAATTTCGCGTGCCATTCTCCGTCCGAATACACGAGGATATGGGTGTAGCCGGTAAACGTGTCCAGATCTATCTCGCGGCTGTTGACTGCCAGAGGCAGGTCAAGTTTGAACGTATCCGTGCAGCCCGTTCCGGACAAGGCTGCCGCAAGAATCGATATCAGCAGGGTTTTAATGGGTATTCTGTTCATAAGTATATGATGTCAAAGGTTTTTGCTTTGCTGGATACTGTACGGTCTGTCACAATCCGTATTTGTTGTACTCGTTGTTGTCCAGTTTGTAACCGGAATAGACCACCTCTTTGTCAGGTATTGGATAATATCTGTGGCAAGGAAGGAGATTTTCCTTAAGTTTGGCATAATCCGTATAGTCATATACGGCCTGATACCAGATGCCCCAGCGCACGAGATCAAATTTTCTCTGGAATTCGCCGAACAGCTCTCTGGCCCTTTCGTTCCTGATCTCATCCTGGAGTCTGGCAGAAGTCCTGTAGGTGTAGTTGTCCAATCCGGCTCTCGTCCTGGTCATGTCGAGATATTCGACCGCTTTGGCATCCTCTCCCAATTCGTTGTAGCATTCCGCCATCATGAGTATGGCGTCCGCATAGCGGAAAACCTTGTAGTTGTTGCCGTCATTGGTCCCTTGCATGTCGGGGCACCAGAATTTCGGCCCCATCCACGGACGGGCGTCCACACTGTTGAACGGGTGTCCGTCATATTCCCATGCCATATTGCTGGCCTTGCGGTTGTCCTTTCCCATTTTGGTCTGAAGCCCCTGGCAGAAGAAGGTGTTCGGCCGTGCAGATGACCATGTGGTGCACTGGGAGCCGAGTTCCGGGATGGACACTCCGTCAAATGTGGTGACGCCGTTGGACGTTTTCCTCGTCGGGGTGCAGACTGACGCCAAAGTGGACGTATAGATGAGACCTCCCTGTGTGTAGGTGTGCTGAACCTCCATTATGGATTCCGGCGTATTCTTGTTTCTGAAAAGGACGTTCTCCTCGCGGTCATATTCAGAGAGAGAGCCGTAGATCTCCTCTATTTTCTTCAGAGCTTCGAGAGCCGCTTCCCAATTCTGATTCCACATCGCGCACTTCGCGATTATCATATAGGCGCAAGCCGCACCGAGCCTATGCCCGCTGTTGTCGCTAGTCCTTGTTTGAGCGGCAAGAGGAGCGATTTCCCACAGATCCGTCATTACGGAGTCTCTCGTCGCGGAAGCGTCCATTCTCGGGAGTACAGCGATTTTTTTCATCACCGCGTTGTCCTTGACATCATCGAAGTAGAACGGACAGTCGCCGAAGAAGCTGGTCAATGTCAGGTAGAAGAATCCGCGGAGGGTCTTGGCTTCGCAGAGAAGCTCAATCCTGTCTTCTTCGGAGATGGAAGTGCTCTGCTCAATGCCGGCGATTGCAAAGTTGCATCGCTGCACTCCCAGATACCCTTGTGTCCAGACCGTCTGTCCGAAACGCGGTATCACCGGGGATATGTCGAGGCTGGCGTCCAATGTACCTGACGCACAGTATATCACGTCTGTGCAGCATTCAGTGGCAAGAAAATAGGTAAAGGTGTATATTGACTTTATCGGGATGTAGCAGGCGTTGACCGCTGACTGGCATTCCGCCTTGCTGGCAAAATAATTGTCAGGCGTGTACAGAGATGACGTGTCCTCGTCGAGAGAGCAGGCCCCGAGGGTGCATAATGCGAAGATCAGCGCCAGGATATCAGTTGATTTATTGTGTCTCATATTCTGTTTTTTTTAATGGAAAATCCGAATGCTGACAGGAATGCTAATATCTCACTTGAATGCTGAAGATCACCGTGCGCGCTTTCGGGTATGCTCCTACGTCAAGTCGTCTCAGCGTGGAAGAAGTTCCGGAGGAAGAAACGTCCGGGTCGAATCCGTTGTAGCGTTTCCATAGATACAGATTCTCTCCGCTGACAGTGAAAGTCATGTCCTTGATCGGAAGCCCATATTTGTGGCAGTCGAGAGTATAGCTCAAGCTGACATTCTTCAATCGCAGATAAGATGCGTCGTGGATCATGAAATCGCTTGACAGGGCGGCGTCCCCTTTGGCTCCCGCCCGCGGGATGTCCGAATACGGATTCCTTACCGGGTGCCAGGAATTCAGCATATATCGATACTGATTCGTGAATTTCGATCCGGCCATGAAGAATTCGCTGAAGTTGTAGATCTTGCCGCCGAGCGAGTAGGCGAAATATACGCCCAGGCGGAGTCCCTTCCAGTAGAAATTGTTCTGGAGACCTCCATAGAGGTAAGGATCCGCGTTGCCCTGATATATGAGATCGTTCTGGTCAAGCGTGCCGTCGTGGTTGATATCCATATATCTCGCACCTCCCACCACGTTGCTTGCGTTGACATAGGTCTTGGTGACCTTGTTGCGCTCTATCTCTTCCGTGCTTTTCCACGTGCCGCCATATTTGAATCCCCACAGGGAGTTGAGCGGATAGTTCTTCACATATCCGTACATCATATACGAGTTGTTTCCCGGAGATGAATAGGCAGTGACGAAGTCTTCGGACCCGATGTCCTCCACGAGCTGGGCGTTGTGTGAGAAGGTGAAGTTGGTGGACCATTGGAAGTCCTTTTTGCTGATGTTTACGGACTCGACCGAGAGCTCGACACCCTTGTTGGAAGTCCTTCCGATATTGGTGAGCCTGGAAGAATATCCCGTCTGGGTCGGCTCCTGGACCGAAAGAAGGAGGTCGGATGTCTTGGAGGAATACAGCTCCGCAGTGACGTTCAGTCTTCCGCTGAACATCGAGAGATCCACCGCGACATTCGCAAGGGCGGTCTTCTCCCAAGTCAGATCCGGTGACGCCAGACGGCTGCGATATGCCGCCACCGGTTGGGATTCATTGAACAGGTAACCGCTTGTCGTCGTGGAGATTGCGGCCAGAGATCTGTAAGCGCTTATTGCATCGTTTCCCGTGATGCCGTAGCTGGCCCTGAACGCAAAATCATCAATCCACGAAACATCTTTCATGAACGGTTCGTTCGCGATGTTCCAACGTATGGCCGCCGACGGGAAGAATGCCCATTTGTTGTTGGCGGCGAAGTTGGATGCGCCGTCATATCGGCCGGTAGCTGTAATATAGTAGCGGGACCTGAAGTTGTAGTCAGCTCTTGCGAACATCGACATCTTCGTCTTCTTCGAGTAGGACGTACTTGCCGAATATGTCTCCTTGTCCTGAACGGCCGTCATATTGTTCCATAGCACGGCGTCATCCATATATCCCGAACCGGAGAGCGACAGCTCATGCGAGGCATATCTGTAAGCTGAGAAACCGACCATCGGGGTGAAACTGTGTCCGCTCTTCGTCTTCAGACGGTATGATGCGGTAGTCTCGTTGGAGAAAGAGTTCTCGTCACTTTCCGACCGGTAGGCGTCTCCGCCCTGATTCTCGGCCTTCGCCGGAAGCTGTCCGCTGTAATATCTGTAAGTATGTCTCTGATAGACATAGTAGGATAGTATGCTCTTTATGGAGAGATCCTCCATCGGCTTGATTTCCGCCGAGAATGCGTGATTCGTGGAGTGTCGTTCGATGTAATGCGTGTTCAAGTCTATGGTAGCCAGCGGACCGTTGAATTTCTGTCCTCCGTAGTAGAGATTGTTTTCCGAGTCGGTAGTCTTGAGCATCGGGCTCAGATATTGAGCGGCTGAGGACCAATTCGTTCCTCCGATGGATGTCTTGTTCTCATCGTTGTGTCTCCAAGTGTATGAACCGTTGTATCCGATGTTCATCCATTTGAATAGTTGTCTGTCAAGCTTGATCCTGCCGGTGAAGCGCTTCTGGCCGCTGTCCTTGATGATGCCTTCGCTGTCGTTGTACGAGAATGAGCTGTAATAGCTTCCGGCGTCGCTCTTGCCGGTCAGCGACAGAGAGTAATTCTGATATATGGCGGTCCTTGTCACGACATCGAACCAGTCTGTCCCCGTCTTTGCGAGCGGGTCGGAATAGATGTTGTCCTTGAGAGGAGTTGACAAGTCCAGTCCCGGATGATATTCATC
>CAVECU010000017.1:0-3507 GCA_963614015.1 uncultured Eubacteriales bacterium | reverse complement strand
TCGTTCCTGTAAATCGCGAATTCCGCCGCGTTCATTATGTCAAGCTTTCTCGGGAGTTGCGAAAATCCGAGGTCGGCCTTGAAACTGATATTGGTCTTGCCCTTGGTGCCGGTTCCGGCTTTGGTGGTGATGATGATGACGCCGTTGGAGCCTCTCGAACCGTAAATGGCTGTGGAGGAGGCATCTTTCAGTACTGAAAGAGATGCGATGTCTTCAGCGTTTATGTCGTTGAGGTCGTGTATGGCGTCAATGATTCCGTCCACGACGATGAGAGGCTCGTTGGAAGCCGTTATGGAACGGGAGCCTCTGATTCGGATCGTGGTGGTGGCTCCCGGCTCTCCGGAGGTGGACATGATGTCTGCTCCGGCGATGCGTCCCTGAAGCGCATTGTCGACAGATTGCGCAGGCACTGCCTTGATGTCTCCCATCTGCACGTTGGTCACGGACCCCGTAAGGTCACGCTTCTTCACGGCTCCGTAGCCGATGACGACGACGTCATCCAGAACCGTCGCATCGGATCTGAGTCTGACGGTGATGTCCGTCTTTCCGGATACTTTCACTTCTTCAGTCACGAAACCGAGCGAAGAAAACTCCAGCACGTCACCGGTACCGGCCGAGATGGTGAATCTGCCGTCGATATCTGTAAATGAGCCGCTTTTCGAGCCCTTGATGAGTACGCCCACTCCTGGCAGAGGCTCGCCGTCAGTATCGGTGACAGTTCCGGCAATCTTGATCTTGGCATTTTGGGCGACGGACGTGAGCGGGGCTGTCAGGAAAAACAGGAATGCAAGTGTGACCATGGCCACTGACTTGGAAGCTGTCTTGAGAAGAATTCTCAATCTGCATATATTCATAGCGTGTCTGTTTTATCGGTTATTGTTCGGGGCGATGATCCGGTCTCGGCCGCTGCCGCCGTTTGCGGCGAACATGTCTTCATCCTGAACATCTTCATTGATGACATACCGGCGGATGTAGATGTTGTCCAGCGCCACTCTGTTCGGTCTTCCGTTGCCGTCCGGTGTCAGAAATCTTATGCGGGTGTTGCTGCTCAGCGGCTTTTCCTTCGTGGAGATGATGAATATGTTATAGGCTGTGGCCTGTATGTCCCACATGTCTTCGGAGATGTTGTCAGGATTCTCTACGCTGAAGTTTTCCAGATCCAGATCGATGTATGTGCGAGCGTCCTCGACATAGTCCTGAATGACGCCTCCGTCAAGCACTTCGACCCTGAGCTTCGCGGCATCCGGGGTGCCGTCTTCTGCCGAGTAGGCTATCGCCCGGAAAGACACCATGAGCAGCGAATCGTTCTGGATGCTGTTGGTATACGGCGTGATGATGTCGGCCTTCCTTCCGGATTCGTCTCCGATGTACAGATAGCCGTATTTGCCATAACATGCCGGCAGCCCCGAACCGTCGTAGTCGGTGGATGTCCATACGGAAGATGTTCCCGTCCATTTGGAGATATGAGCCTCTGTCGTTGTGTTCAGAGGGCTGGTGCTTCCATATTTCAGCCAGCTGAAGTCGCTTGACAGTCTGGCGGTAATCCCTTGGTCGACAGTGATGAAAGTGCCGAAATATTGTTCCGGAAGAGTCATGGCCAGAACGCCTGTACGCCTTGTGTAGTAGCAGTTCGTGGAGATGGTGTCCACTTTGAGCCTGATGGTTTTCCATTCGTCCCCGTCATCCTCGATGCTCTCGATGGAGATCCACGGGGTCGTTTTGCTATCCTGCCAGTAGGCGGAGAACTCGACATTGGATTTCACGTGGAGTGAGATGTCGCCGCCGACACTCGGAACTGACAGCCGTGTGACAGGTTCTTCGGCATCTTTGGACAGATATGCGGAAATCTGCTCTTTCCTCAGGATATCGCCGTCGCCTTTGTCGCAGCACAGCAGAAGAAGTGAGGCTCCCGCGAGCGCAAAGACGGCTTTCAATACGTTTTCAGACATAATATGCAAATGATTGGTTGGTATCAATATTCAAAATCCACCATTATAGGCCTGTGGTCGGACGGGATACAGAAAGATGTCCCGTAATTGGTGTCCGGCACTATGGAAGTGAACGCATCTGTCAGGGATACGGCGTTCTTCACCTTCGCATACATTGATGGGGAAGCATATACGTAGTCAACTCTGCCGTTCCCTGAAGTGGATGACACGACACAGCCGGGATATCTGGCTCCGATGATGTCCACCATATTGCTGCCGTCCCGTATGGCATTCTGGCATAGATACGCCGTTGAGGAAGCTCCATATCCGTAGAGCCACTCGTCGGAGTAATTTCTGGAGTTGAAGTCGCCGGCCATGAGCCAGTCGGTGCATGATGCGTATTCCGGGGCGTTGACAGTATGCTCCAGAATATATTTCATCTCGAATTCCCTGTAGTAGTCACCTCCTTTGGCATCAGTGCTCGCCGCCTGATCTGCCGCGCCGTAGGCATAAGATTGCGGCCACATGTGCAGAGTGACGACATTGATCTTCTTGCCGTTGACGTCAATCTGCTGAATCGCCGCCCCGTGGGATATCGGATTGCCGGCTACGTCAGTGTCAGTTATCTTCAGCAATGTGGTGATCGGGTATTTGGATGTGATTTCCTGCGGATAATTGTCCCGCCAGCCGCTTAACGCGGAATAGTCGTGTCCATAACGCTTTGCAAGTGCGGCCCACCCGTCCGGAAGGAACCTCTCCGAGTCCGGGGCCGACACGGTTGTGTTGTCTTTGTAGATGGATGCGGATTCGCACCAGATGCATACGTCCGGATCATAGCTCTTCACCCACGCCACAAAATTGTCATAGCCGTTGGCCTGATCGGCCCACATCCCGTTCTGAATATTCCAGTAAAGGACTCTCAGCGAGCCTCTTGTCAATTCTCCGCCCAAGTCTGTCACCTCTATGGCATCTACGGCAAACGCATGGCTGATCTGCGAGGTGGTGTTTCCGCCTATATGGAGACGGGTCGCTTCGGTCGCATTCTCTACGGTCATTTCCAATGTCTGCCATCCGTTCGGGGTCAGCATGTCTGACGGCACATTTAAGGTATTCGGGGAAAGTATCGCACGGCCTCCGCTACCTATGTATGACAGATTTTCGGCTGCGATCTCCTTGCCGTCAAGACGGGCTTCCGTGATCTTGCCTCCGTCAACGATCTGGACGAGGAGCTCATCGCTGAATCCGGCAAGCGGACGGAAACGCGCTGATACCTTGATGTTCCGAATACCGGAAATGTTTTTGAACTGAGGAGTCTTGAGGATGCCTCTTGCGGTGGAGTTGGCGTAGGAAACCGCCATCATGCCCTGGAACTCCTGGGATCTGAACAAAAGCCCATAGTCGGAGAGGTTCCTGCTCAAGATATAGCTGTCGGACATCTGGTGCACGGCTCCCACGGACCTGTCCTTTATGTTGTCCCACACATCCGGCTGAATGTAGCCGGTTCCGGCGTTGTTGTAAACGACAGGGGTCAGGGCATATTCTCTTCCCGTCAATGCCTTTCCGGAGGACGCCGTAGATG
>CAVECU010000016.1:12849-15759 GCA_963614015.1 uncultured Eubacteriales bacterium | reverse complement strand
AGCCGGGATGCATCCCGACGTGGTCAAAGTGATACTTGAGGCTGCGCCTGCCAAGATAGTGTATGTCAGCTGCAATCCAGCTTCGCAGGCCAGAGATCTGGCAATGCTTGCATCCGGATACGAAATCACGGCGGTGCAGCCTGTGGACATGTTCCCGCATACGATACATGTCGAGAACGTGTGCGCCCTGCGCCGCAAGGTAATTGAAAATCAATAAAACACAGATACCATGAAATTCACGCCATCAAAGTATAAGCTGCTCAACGTGGGCACGGGAAGATTGTTCGAAGACGAAGGCTGGACTCTTTCGGATCCGGAGAGCCCGAGTCCATCATTGGTCAGAGCCGTGTATGCGGACAAGTTCTTCACTCCGAGAGACGGAAGGACAGGACTTTACAGATATTCCTGCTGGCTTCCGATACAGAGGACTCTCAAGCATTCTCACGCTCCGGTGACCTACAAGAGCAAGGGCCTTGCGGAAATGCTCGGCATGAGCAACCTCTACATCACATTCTCGGGCTATTGCCCCCGTATCGGAGCCAGAATGGAGACCTGCTCGTTCAAGGAGACCGAGGCGTTCTCGGTATGTGCGAGACTCCCCAAGAACAACAAGCGCATCCTCGTGGTGCAGTCGGCCGGAAACACTGCCAGGGCATTTGCCAAGGTATGCTCTGACAACGGTATTCCGATCGTCATCTGCATTCCTCTGGACAACATCCACGACATGTGGTTTTCGAAGAAATTGTCCTCATGCGTGAAAGTGATCGCCACTCCGTCAGGCACAGACTATTACGATGCCATCACGCTCGGCGACAAGCTGTGCCGCGATCCCCGCTACATGGCTGAAGGCGGAGCCAAGAACATCGCCCGCCGCGATGGAATGGGCACGACGGTGCTCTCCGCTGTGGAGACGATAGGACGCATCCCGGATGCATATTTTCAGGCTGTAGGAAGCGGCACCGGCGCCATCGCAGCCTGGGAGAATGCCGAGAGACTTGCGGAAGACGGACGCTTCGGCAAGAACGGGATGAGAATCTATGCCTGCCAGAATGCGCCGTTCACCCTGATGTACGACTCGTGGAAAGCACACAGCCGCGAGCTCGTGCCTATGACGGCGGAAGAGTCCAGAAAGAAGGCGGAAGTGATCCTCGGTAAGGTTCTCTCCAACAGGAAACCTCCGTATTCGCTCGCAGGAGGGCTTTTCGATGTCCTCGAGAAATCCTCCGGAGACATGTTCAAGGTGACAAACGATGAGATAGTGTTCTGGCTGATAAGATATATGACACTTGAAGGCTATGACATCTTCCCTGCGTCGGCCTGCGCCGTAGCCGGCCTCAAGCAGGCCATTGACGACGGTACCGTAGGCCGTCACGAGACCGTGATGCTGAACGTCACCGGAGGCGGCATGCTCAACGCCACCAAGAACGGTTTCGCTCTGAAGGAGCCCGACCTCGTGCTGAATCCGGATCTCCCGGAAGAGAAGATCATCTCCGCCGTGGACAAATTGTTCTGATTGTCACCAATTTGCACAACTAAAGCTCCGCAGATATGTCTCTTCAGCTGACACCGGTAGATACGGTCAATGTCGTTGACTCCGCCAGAGTCGCATTGTCATCGCTAGCGCAGGAAATCGCCAGCGACCCGGACAAATTCGTGCACAATCTCATAGAAGAAGGTATAAACTTCGGCCTGAAAGTCCTCGCCGCGCTGGTCATCTATGCGGTCGGCGCCTGGATCATACGACGGGTGAAGCATTTCCTCTCACGGCTCTTCCTCCGGAAGAACACGGAGGGGACGCTCGCTTCATTTGTCACCAGTCTTGTGACCATCACGATGACGGCAATCCTCGTCATCATCACGATCAGCACTCTGGGCATCAACACCACCTCCATCGCGGCTCTGCTTGCGGCCGGAGGCATGGCTGTCGGCATGGCGCTGAGCGGCACGGTCCAGAATTTCGCCGGAGGGATAATGATATTGGTATTCAAGCCGTTCAAGGTAGGAGACTATATCGAAGCCCAGGGATTTTCGGGGATAGTCGCGGATGTGAACATCTTCAGCACCAAGCTGCGCACCTATGACAACCGCACCATCGTGCTGCCGAACGGCGCATTGTCCAACGGCAACATCAACAACATCTTCGACAAGCCGTTCAACCGCCTGGAGTGGAAAGTCAATCTGGAATACGGCGTGGACAACACCAAGGCGAAGGAAGCGATGATGGCCCTTCTCAAAGCCGACGCAAGGATTCTGGACTCCGGCACGGAAGGGGCTGGAGATCCGTGCGTACTGCTGAACTCTCTGAAAGACAGCAGTGTGGAATATCTTATGAGAGGATGGGTGAAGACTGAAGACTATTGGTCAGTCCAGGCCGACATGAACGAAGCCATCTACACGAATCTGCCGAAACAGGGATTCGGCTTCCCGTTCCCGCAGCTGGATATCCACAACCGGAGCTGAGGACACATCTTCTTATTCCTGAATGCCGGATTTTCTTTCAGCAGCAAGTTTCTCCCTGCTGATGACAGGGTTGCCATAGATGTTGAGGAAGATATCCCTGAGCTCGGCCCTGTTGAGCGACTTCTCCACCTTGTCAAGCTGATGCTCCACGTAGGAGGCGAATTCTTCGGCGTCGGCAGGGCTGTACATGTCGCTGTATTTGAAGCTGTGATTTGCCATGTCATAGCCTATGTAGTTGGTCTTCCACAACTTATAGCCCTCTATGACTCTGAGGTCCACAGCGTGTCGTATAGCCTGATACCGGTCATTCTTGGTGCAGTATGAAGCCTCCAATATCTCATCGTGCGTGAGAGGCTCGCCAATGTTGAGATGGATATTACCTTTCTGCTGCTTGATTCCGGTGATGATGCTGACAAGATCCTCTCTGGAGCCCTTCACATATTTCTGAGT
>CAVECU010000016.1:10803-12839 GCA_963614015.1 uncultured Eubacteriales bacterium | reverse complement strand
AACAGCTCGCGGGCTTTCAATATGTCGCAAGGCTCATATTCGTAGGAAATGCTGAGAGGCAGGATATTCAGTTCCTCGAAATTGGACGTGAAATCTTTCGTGCCGCTCATATCCAACATTTTGAGGAGCCCCTGCTCCGTGATGTCTATACCGTTCTTGGCACGGCCTTCGCGCTGGGCGATCCAGATGGAGCTCTTCCCGGACGTGACCTGCTCTCTGATGTACTTGGACAGCACCTGTGAAGACAGATAAAGCGTCCTTGCATTGATGCCGCGGATCACCTTGATCATGCGGTTGGAGCGGATGAGATATTCCACATATTTGTTGGACAGCAGATTGCTGCCAACGGCTATCTCCGTCATAGGGAAGCCGTTGCGGTACAGCACGACCTGAGTGATGGCCGGGTCCAGGATGATGTCCCTGTGATTGGCGAGGGCGACGAACTTCCCCGGAATCTTCTTGATATTGCCGATCCCGTCGTAGGAGAAATTATGCGCGGTATTGCTGAGAACCCACTCGACAGCCTTGGACATCACGAGAGTCTGGAATTCATCGATGCTCTTGATGCTCTTGAGCACCTGCCTCAGATATTCAGGCGGATTGTCGGGGAAAATAGCTTTGGACACCTCCAGAACTGCCGGATGGTCAGCCACTTTGCCCAATGCGGCGACAGCTTCTTCATCGCTGTACGGACAGATGTCGTCAAATTCATTCAACTCTTCGTTGCACATAATTTCCGAATTTACCGCACAAATCTAATAAAAAACAGGGGAACGAACAACCCCGTCCTACCGCTCTCTGAAGAGGATCGAGCTGTCTCCGTAGCTCAGGAAACGGAATCCCTCCGACAAGGCATAGTCATAGATCGGCCTCCAGTCGCCGCCCACGAAAGCCGACACAAGCAGGATGAGAGTGCTTTCCGGCTGGTGAAAATTGGTCACGAGCACGTCCGCGATCCTGAACTTGAATCCGGGCACTATGATGATGCGGGTCCCTATCTTGAGCTCCGTAAGCGAATTGTCATCCAGATATCTGATAATGGCATCGATGGCATCCTCCGTGGACACTTCATATTCCCTGATGTATGGATCCCACTGGCCCACATCCTCGGGATGCCCCTTCTCGATGCAGGAGACACCTATATAGTATAGAGACTCGATTGTCCTCATGGATGTCGTCCCCACGGCCACCACGGGCTTCTTTCCGTCACGGATGCGCCGCAGGAAGTCAGCTGAGACGACAAACGGCTCCCGATGCATCGGATGCCTGGCCACATCCGACTCTTTCACAGGCAGGAACGTACCGGCCCCCACATGCAGGCAGACCGTCTCCATATCGATGCCCCGGGCCTTGATCTGCGCCAGCACCCTGTCCGTGAAGTGCAGGCCGGCGGTAGGAGCCGCCACTGAGCCGCGGATCTTGGCATACAGCGTCTGATATCTCTCTGCATCAATAGATTCGCTGTCACGCCCGAGATAGGGAGGAATCGGTATCGTGCCGCAGATTTCCAGCACTCCGGAAAAAGGGAGATCCCCATCCCACCGGAATTCCACCGTCCCGGTCTCGCCGTCTCTGGAAAGCAGCACCGCCGACAGGTTCAGCGCTGTGACTTCAGCGGAATTCTCCGGATTGCACAGGGTTATCACATCGTCCTTCCATCGTTTGGCATTGCCTATCACGCATTTCCACACGCAGCTGCCGACAGCGGCGAATGACAGGTTGTACTCGGACGGAGACTCCGGCTGAAGGCAGAAAATCTCGATGCGGGCCCCGGTGGCGCGCTCAAACCGCAGTCTCGCCGGGACCACCTTGGTATCATTGAACACCATTACGGCATCCGCAGGGAGCAGAGACGGTATCTCCCGGAATGTATATTGGGATATGTGATGATTCCTGTAGCACAGCAGCTTGGACGCATCGCGCTCAGGCAGGGGGTATTTGGCTATCTTCTCGTCAGGAAGACAATAATTGTAGTCTTCAATCTTAATGGACGGTATCATTTCAAAACAGCTTCTTGTTCTTGCACGGCCTCATAT
>CAVECU010000016.1:9410-10793 GCA_963614015.1 uncultured Eubacteriales bacterium | reverse complement strand
CATATGACAGTACACGGCATCGTATGACAATACATGTCAGCCGCAGCGTCAGCGCCTGCAAAATTACATATTCATCGACAAATTTCCGCATCAAGGTCTGAAGACGGAAAACAACGTGTGGTGGAAATGTAATTTCCCATGGTTCTTGGTGTCACATTTGTATCCCAATTAAGCACATTTGTTAATATTACATAAGTTACCGATAGGTTAATTGTTCTTTTGTAAAATGTTCCTTATGTAAAATAATTGATATTTATATGGAATTATTAATTTATATACTATACGCAATATCAATCAATTAGATTGCGTAACTTCAATATCGGCTGTAAATAGTGGCAGTATTCCGGCGGCTATTTGCCTGCAAGGAGGGGTATATGTATGTATTTACACGTATTTAAGTGGTAAATCTCAATTAATTGACATTGCCTATCTACTTCATCGCTTTATCTATTTAGGTGACTCCGGGACTTCCCTGCCCCGCCGAGTAACATCTGTAACACGAGGAAACTTTTGGATTTTTAAATTTTGTTATCTACATTTGTAACATTGACGGTTAGAAATATGAACACTCGTTTACAGCAATTTCTCGCGGCGGAAAACATCACCCAGTCGCAGTTCGCTGATACGATCAGCGTCGCCAGAGCAAGCGTCTCCCATATCCTGTCCGGAAGGAACAAACCGGGATGGGATTTCCTGAGCAATATGATGAAGCACTACCCCGATCTAAATCTGGAATGGCTTATGACGGGAACAGGAAAGATGTACAAGAGCCAGATACAGAGGGATATGCAGGCTGCGGGGACAACGGCCTCACAGCCGGACGATACCCACGGGGCTGCCGCTGTCATCCCCTCTATGGACGAGGGCGACATTTCTGACAACCTGTTTTCGGGGATGTACTCCTCGGCGGATGTGCCATCTCCGAAACTGAATCCTCAGACGACGGCCGGGCAACTTAATCCGCAGCAGACTGCGCAGGAGCGTCATATTCCGACCCGGACTGCGACCCCTTCTCCGGATATCGCAGCCACAAAAGGTCAGGACTCCCCTGCCTCCCCTATACAAGTAATTGACAATCAGCGAAAAATATCCAAAATCGTAGTGTTTTACGATGACAATACTTTTATCGAAATCCGGTAGAATTTGCTAAATTTGCGCATCTTTCAAAACAGCTTCTAAGAAACTGAACGGATGTACAAGCATATTCTGCGGCCGATACTCTTCAGGCTCAACCCCGAACTGGCCCACCAAATAACATTCTGCCTGCTGAAATTCATAGGATACACGCGGATTGGCAGAAAAATAGTACAGCTTTTCTTCAAGCGGTCGCATCAGTCTCTGGCCAGGGAGGTCTTCGGCATCAGATTCCCCAATCCTGTGGGT
>CAVECU010000016.1:4908-9400 GCA_963614015.1 uncultured Eubacteriales bacterium | reverse complement strand
GGTCTCGCAGGCGGTCTGGACAAGAACGGAGAGGTGTACAACGAATTGTCGGACTTCGGATTCGGATTCGTGGAGATAGGCTCGCTCACTTCCCGCCCCCAGCCAGGCAATCCGAGACCGAGACTGTTCCGCCTGCCTCAGGACAAGGCCATCATCAACCGTATGGGCATCAACAACAAAGGTGTCACCTTCGCCATAGACAACATCAACAGGCGACCTCCCGAAGTCATACTCGCAGGCAATATCGCCCCGAATTCATCATCACAGGGCGAACAGGTGGCCGAAGACTACAAGTCAGCCTTCTCGCTCATATATGACTCGGTTGACATGATTGTCATCAATATCTCCTGCCCCAATGTGGAAGGGCTTACGGACCTGCAGGACGTATCCAGCCTGTCCGACATCATGGACACCCTGCTGGACATGCGCGCAAGCTTCGATCAGTACAAGCCTGTACTGCTGAAGCTTTCCCCGGATCTGGCCCGTCCGCAGATAGATGACATCCTCGGCTATGCCATGCGATCGGGCATCGACGGAATCGTGGCGGGAAACACCACGAGAAAGAGGGACGCCCTCACGACGCCGGAAAAAGAAGTCGCCAGAATAGGCAAAGGCGGACTGTCCGGAGCGCCGTTGTTCTCCAAAAACCTTGAAATGGTGCGATATATCCACGAAAAATCGCAGGGCAGGCTGCCGATTGTCGGCACGGGCGGCATAATGAACGCCGCGCAGGCACGCATGATGTTTGATGCCGGGGCTTCGCTGGTGGAGATCTATACGGGATTCATCTATGAAGGTCCTTCGGTCGTGGAGAAGATTCTCCAAGGTCTTGAGAATTGCAGACCGGAGAAATGAGGATCCGTCTTGAACTATCCGTAAATGCTTGAAAGAAAAGAACTTAATCGAAATACATCCAACATGATAAAAGCCGGAATATGTTCCATCGGTGATGAAATCCTGATAGGTCAGATTGTGGACACCAATTCGTCCGAAATAGCGAAGGCCCTGAACGGCATAGGCATACAGGTCTGTGAAATGCTTTCCGTGGGAGACAGTCACGACCGGATAGTGAGCGCTCTCGACAAAGCCTTGGAATACTGCGACATAGTCGTCACGACAGGAGGTCTCGGCCCCACAAAGGACGACATCACCAAGGCTGCGCTTGCGGAACTGTCCGGAAGCCGCACCTATGTGAAGAACGAAGAGCAGGATGCCATAATGCACAGGATCCTGCATTCAAGAGGGCTGGACCGCCTGGAGCAGAACCGTGCGCAGGCTCTTGTCCCGGACACTTGTGAGGTGCTCCCCAACAAGTGGGGCACAGCACCGATAATGGTATTCAGGTTCCCTGCAGAGAAATATGGACATCCGGCGGCTCTATATTCAATGCCGGGAGTCCCGTTCGAGACTTTGAACGCCCTGCCGGACGTGCTTGACGATATCCGCAGGCATTTCTCCCTCTGCGACATATATCACAAGAGTCTGATGACTTACGGTCTGGCGGAATCGGCCCTTGCGGAAAGGATCTCGGACTGGGAGTCCGCACTTCCATCCGACATCCACCTCGCATATCTGCCGTCGCCGCTTACCGGAGTCCGGCTGCGGCTGTCCGTCTATGGCGGGGACAGGGCTGATGCGGAATCCCGGATTGCGGAGCAGACGGACAAGCTCAAGACCATTCTCGGGGACATCGTGTATTCAGACACCGATGACACGCTCGAACACGTTCTCGGCGGCATATTGCGACAGGCGCACAAAACGTTGAGCGCAGCCGAGTCCTGCACCGGAGGAGAGATCTCGCATCTTGTCACAACAGTACCGGGGTCATCGGAATATTATCTCGGATCCGTGACATCCTATGCGATACCGGTAAAGGAAAAGGTGCTCGGCGTCCCGAGCGGGACAATAGAGAAATACGGAGTCGTAAGCTCACAGGTGGCCGCGGCAATGGCCGAAGGCGTGAGGAAACTCACCGGCAGCGACTATTCGGTGGCGACCACCGGACTTGCCGGTCCGGGAGGCGGAGACGATGTGAATCCGGTGGGGACAGTATGGGTGGGAGTCAGCTCCGTGAGGGGGACTCAGACACGCCGGTTCATCTACAGCAATGACAGGAAGCGCAATATCGAGCGTTTTGCGGCCTCAGCGCTGTATTTCCTTTTGACGTTTGTAAAAGCTGACTTAAACGGCTGATACTCTTGAGGGGAAACATCTTTGTTAAGATGTATAACATTTTTGTTATATACAAAAATAGCTGAAATTCGTCGCATTTTTGACTTTTCCGGCTCAATTCAAAGCCCGACTGCGACCTCGCTGACCTGCCTCATCACTCTGAGGAAATTGCCTCCGGCGACTTTCCGGATATCCTGCTCGCCATATCCCCGAAGACGCATTTCATCGAAGATCAGCGGCAGTCCGGATATGTCTTCCAGCCCTTCCGGGGTGACATTGATCCCGTCAAAGTCAGATCCTATTCCGACGTGATCGATACCTGCGACTTCAACAGCGTGGTCGATATGATCCACCACCCTTTTGTACGACGGCCTCGGCAGCGTCCGGTATTCATTCAGCAGTCCTATGAAGGCATTGTATTTTTCCGGGGATGACGGATCAGCGATGAATTCGCTTTCTATGACGGATTCCTTTTCCTCCAGTCCGGAGGTCTCCAGCACCTTGGCAAAGCCGTCATCAATGAAGAGCGGATAGAAGCAGATCTGTATCACTCCGTCCACGGCGGCGATCGCCCGGAGCATGTCATCCGTCATATTGCGCCGGTGTCCGGCCAGAGCCCTGCACGCCGAATGCGTGGAGACTACTGGAGCTTTGGAGCATCTGATGCAGTCGTAGAATGTCTCATCAGACGAGTGTGCAAGGTCAATGATCATCCCGATCCTGTTCATTTCCGCCACGAGACGCCTTCCGAACGGGCTCAAGCCGTGCCAACGGACGCCCTCGGCCGCCGAGTCGCAGATCTGATTGTCGGTATTGTGCGTAAGAGTGACATATCTCACGCCCATCCGGTAGAACTGCCGCAGCAGGGCGAGATTTTCCTGTATGGGCAAACCGTTTTCCATCCCCAGAAGGATGGAAATCCGTCCGTTTCTGAAGTTGTCCTCCACGGATTCGGCATCCCGCGCCATCACGGCCGCTCCGCCGGAAGATTCCACCGCATCATTCACAGCGGCAAGCATTTCCAGCGCGTAACGGGTGGCGGCATCGCTCTGCATCGTCCCCGGGGTGTAAAGCGCAAAGAACGATGCGCCCACTCCCCCTCTCACCATTTTCGGGAAATCCACCTGCGCGGACGGATTGTCCACACACAGATTGCGCAGACGGATTATTTGCGACGGAGTATCGCAGTGACTGTCAAGCACGAACAGTCCGGAATCATCAGGATTCATATGACAGTGCCTCCATGTGTTTCAGATCCCGTCAGCCAAGACGGCCCATTCATCCGTATAGGCATCCAGCGCACGCTTGGCTTCGAGATAGCTTCTGGTCAATTCCATCACATCGTCATCCGCGCCCGGAGAGGAGAGCACTTTCTCGATGTCTTTCATAAGCGCCTCCTGTCGGGCGATTTCCTTCTCCAGGAATGACACGCGGTTCCGTATCTTGCGCTCTTCCTTGGTCTCGAAGCGCTTCGCCTCATAGTTCTGCCTTCCCGCAGTCTGCTTTACGACGGCAGGCTCAGGCTTTGCATCCGCCGCCTTCGCACCTGCATCAAACCTGCGCTCAAGCTCGTGAAGATTCTCTATTCTCCTTTCTTCCAGAAAGTCCCCTATCCCGCCGAGGTGCTCCCTCACGCGGCCGTCCCGGAACTCGTACAGCTTGTCCACGAGTCCGTCCAGGAAGTCCCTGTCGTGGGATACGACGACAAGCGTCCCGTCAAAATTGCGGAGCGCCTGCTTGAGGACATCCTTGGACCTGATATCCATATGGTTGGTGGGCTCATCGAGAGCCAGCAGATTGTACGGCTGGAGCATCAGCTTGGCCATTCCGAGCCTCGCCCGCTCGCCGCCGCTGAGGATGGCGACCTTCTTGTCTATATCTTCCCCCTTGAAGAGGAATGCCGCAAGCACATCCCGGAGCCTTGTGCGCATATCCCCCGAAGCGATATTTTCCAGCGTCTGCAGGACAGTCAGATTTTTGTCCAGCACATCTTCTTGATTCTGCGCAAAATAGCCGATGCTGACATTGTGCCCGATCCTGGCTTCTCCCGCCATGGGCTCCAGCTCGCGCATCAGGACACGCATAAGCGTGGTCTTGCCTTCGCCGTTGCGGCCCACCAGAGCGACTTTGTCACCACGCCTTATCTCTATTTCGGCATCCGAGAACACGACCTTGGGCGGATAGCCGACCGTAAGGCCGCTGCCCTTGAATACAACGTCTCCGGAACGCGGCGCAGGAGGGAATTTGACCACGAGAGAAGACCTGTCCGTGTCATCGATCGTGATCCTGTCAAGCTTTTCCAGAGCCTTTATCCTGGACT
>CAVECU010000016.1:0-4898 GCA_963614015.1 uncultured Eubacteriales bacterium | reverse complement strand
GGGGGGGGGGGGGGGGGGGGGGGGGGGGGGGGGGGGGGGGGGGGGGGGGGGTGGACTTGGTGGGCTTGTATCGGAACCTGTTGATGAAGTCCTCGGTCTTCTCTATCATCCTCTGCTGGTTCTCATAGGCGGCAGTCTGCTGCTGCATACGTTCCTTGCGCAGCTCTATGAACTTGGAATACGGCACTTTGTAGTCGTATATGTGTCCGGCTACAATCTCGATCGTGCGGTTGGTCACATTGTCCAGGAAACGTCTGTCGTGAGACACGAGCAGAACCGACCCGCGATAGGACTTGAGATAGCTCTCAAGCCACTCTATGGACTCGATGTCCAGATGGTTGGTAGGCTCGTCGAGAAGCAGCACATCCGGGCTTGAGAGCAGGATCTTGGCAAGCTCGATCCTCATATTCCACCCCTGGCTGAATGTCTCGGTGTTGCGCTCCAGATCCCCGTCCTTGAATCCGAGTCCGAGAAGCGTCTTCTCCGCCTGCACGCGGGGCGGCTCCGAATGTTCTATGGACAGTCTGTCGTTGAGATCGTTAAGTCTGGATATCAGCGAGATATATTCGTCCGATTCATAGTCCTCACGCTCTGCAAGAGCGGCGGAGACTTCCTCCAGTTCCTTTTCCAGTGCGTTCAGGGCGGCGAATGCGGTCATCGTCTCTTCGATGACCGTCTTCCCCTTGAGATGCTCCATTATCTGCGGCAGATAGCCTATGTTCAGATGATTGGGCTTGTCTATATGTCCGGACGACGGGCTCTGCATCCCGCATATCAGCTTCATTATGGTGGATTTGCCGGCTCCGTTCTTCCCGGCAAGACCTATCTTGTCATCTTCGCTGATGTGGAAATTGATATTGTCCAGCAGTGTGAAACCGCCGTAAGCTACCGTTATTCCGCTGATTGAGATCATATCCCCTCCTATCTGTCCCCGAGCCTCGACTCTATGAGAGCGGCAAGTTTCGCAGGGCACCCGACAGGCCGCCTCGTATGAATATCAAGAAATCCCAGAACCGCCTCGCCCTCGGCGCAGAGTACATTGTCCTGATTGTAAACAGCCTGACGGACAACAAGTTTGGCAAGAGGCACCTTGTCTATCATCGCCACGCACCGGACAGTGTCCCCCATAAGCGCGGAGTGCCGGTAACGGCATTTGACGGAGACGATCGGAATCACGACCCCTTCCGCTTCACACTGCTCGATGGGATATCCCCCGTCAGCCATCATGCCGTTGCGGGCACACTCGAAATACCTGATGTAGTTCGAATGGTGGACTATCCCCATCTGATCTGTCTCGTAATACCTTACTGGGAACGAGATTTCGTAGTACATCATATCTTCCTGACAGACTTTTTAGAAGCTGTTTTGAAATAATTCCTCTCTTTTCTTACACGTCCTTCAGCGCCCTGATCCTGGACTCGTAACTCTCGATCCTCGCCAAGGCGTCGGACTCTTTCTTGCGCTCGGTTTCGATCACCTTCGCGGGAGCGTGCGCGACAAAACCTTCATTGGAGAGCTTGCGCCTTACGCCTTCGAGGAAATTCTTCTGATACTCAAGCTCCGCCTCAAGCTTCGAAAGCTCCTCGGACACATCCACTTTTCCGGCCAGAGGCACGAATATCTCCACGGTGCGGACCACCGCCGACACTCCGTCCGCAGATGCGCACAGATCGTCCGTGATCACGGCGGATGAGACATTCGCGAGCTTTGAGACTACAGGTATCATCTCCGGCGCGAAAACTCCTTTGATACGGACCTCAAGCGCTTCTTTAGGAGATATGTTCTTCTGCTGTCTTATTCCGCGGATCAGATTGACGACTTCCTGGGCAATGCTGAACGATTCGATGACGGAAGCATCCACTTCGCCCGCCACAGGACTCTTCTGGAACATGATGGTCTCACCGTCCTTTCTCTGTCCCATATCCTGCCACAGTTCTTCGGTGATGAACGGCATCACCGGATGGACAAGCTTGAGAAGCGACTCGAATATATCTAATGTAGCTTTGTAGGTGACACCATCTATCGCGCTGCCATACGCAGGCTTGACGAGCTCAAGATACCACGGGCAATATTCATCCCAGAAGAGCTTGTATATATTCATGAGCGCATCGGATATCCTGAACTTCGAGTAGTGGTCGTTCACCGTCGAGACGGCTTCGCTGAGCTTCGATCTGAACCAGCGCACAGCCACTGCGCACACCTCCGGCTGAGCAAGCGTCTCATCCACGGTCCACCCCTTGACGAGACGGTAGGAATTCCAGATCTTGCCGCAGAAATTCCTGCCCTGCTCCACCTGGGACTCATCGTAGAAGATATCATTGCCCGCGGAAGAGCACAGAAGCATACCGATGCGCACGGCATCCGCACCGTATTTCTCTATGAGGACCAGAGGATCCGGAGAATTGCCGAGAGTCTTGGACATCTTCCTCCCCTGCTTGTCCCTGACTATTCCGGTGAAATACACGTTGCTGAACGGAATGTCGCCCATGAACTCGTCTCCCGCCATGATCATTCTGGCCACCCAGAAGAAGATGATGTCCGGACCGGTGACAAGGTCGTTTGTAGGATAATAGTAGGACAGATCCTTGTTCGGCTTGTGCTCCGGATGTCCCGGTCTGGCAGGATCAAATACGGATATTGGCCACAGCCAGCTTGAGAACCAGGTATCCAGCACATCCTCGTCTTGACGCAGGTCCGCCGCTGTCAGAGACGGGGCTATCTTGCGGGCTGCTTCCAGAGCCTTCTCCGGAGTCTCTTCCACTACAATCTGACCGTCAGGCAGATAATATGCAGGTATCCGCTGCCCCCACCACAGCTGACGGGAGATGCACCAGTCGTGGGCATTTTCCATCCAATGGCGGTAGGTGTTGCGGTATTTGTCCGGAATGAGCTTTATCTTGCCCGACTCTACACTCTCAAGTGCCATGGCGGCAAGCGATTCCATCTTCAGAAACCATTGCGCGGAGAGCTTCGGCTCTATCACGGCATTCGTCCTCTCGGAATATCCCACAGGAGATGTGTATTCCTCCACTTTCTCGAGATTGCCGGACTCTTCCAGCATGCGGACGATCTTCTTGCGCGCTTCGAAACGGTCTTCCCCCACAAGGATCTGCGCCTTCTCATTGAGACGGCCGTGGTCATCGATGATATCGAGTACAGGGAGGTTGTGGCGCAGACCTATCTCATAGTCGTGAGCATCGTGCGCCGGAGTGACCTTGAGGCACCCGGTACCGAAATCCATCTCCACATAACTGTCCTCAATCACAGGTATCTCCCTGTTTATGAGCGGAATGATGACTTTCTTCCCTTTGAGCCAGTGATGGCGTTCATCCTCCGGATTCACACATATGGCGGCATCGGCCATAATGGTCTCCGGACGCGTGGTCGCGATCACCAGATATTTGTCCGTAGGATTGCCGTTCCCGTCGGATATATAGTACTTGAGGTGGTAGAAGTGGCTCTTCGTATCCCTGTGGATCACCTCATCGTCGCTTATCGCCGTGAGGGCTACAGGATCCCAGTTCACCATCCTTACGCCTCTGTAGATCATCCCTTTCTTGTAGAAATAGCAGAACGTGGCGATCACCGCATCAGACAGCTCCGGCTCCATCGTAAATCTGGTCCTGTCCCAGTCGCAGGATGCACCGAGCTTGCGCAACTGCTTGAGTATTATGCCGCCGTGCTCTTCCTTCCACTCCCACGCATATTTCATGAACTCCTCGCGGGTGATGTCCTCCTTGGAGATGCCCATTGACTTGAGCTTCGCCACGACTTTGCTTTCCGTCGCGATGGAAGCGTGATCCGTCCCGGGCACCCAGCAGGCGTTCTTGCCGTCCATTCTGGCTTTGCGGGTGAGCACGTCATTGAGCGTGTTGTTCAGGACATGTCCCATATGGAGGATTCCAGTCACGTTCGGCGGCGGAATCACGATGGTGTAGGGCTCCCGCCCATCCGGTTCAGAATGAAAACACTTGTGCTCCAGCCAGTAGGCATACCACTTGTCTTCCACGCGGGAAGGATCATATTTCGCTGACAGTTCCATATCCATACAATCGCTATATTGTTCATATCCGAACTGCTCGGACATCCCGCAAATATAACAATTATCCGCGCAAATCCGAAAAACGTGGCTGAAGGCCAGGCGGAGAAGCGGACGCGGTTATCGCTTTGCCGCAAGGATGAATGGGATACGGGGGTCCTAAAACAGATGAGCCAGCACCTGCCAGAGCAGGATGACAGAGAATATGACCTTCAGGCCTGTGGTCAGAATGAATGCGATGAAAGCTCCCGAGGCCGCTTTGAGAGATGAGACGACATCCTGCTTCCCGACCATGAGTTCACCGAGGAAGGCTCCGAGGAAACTCCCGAGAATCATCCCGACAGGCGTAAGGAACAGACCGGCGATAAGACCTATCATAGCTCCCTTTTCCGCAGCCTTCTGTCCTCCGGTCACCTTTGTGAAGACTCCTGGCAACACATAGTCAAGAATGGTGATCACAACGGCAATGACAAGCCAAACGATCAGAGCTGTCATTGACACTTCATCCTTTGCGCCATCGGAGAAATACACCAGAAGCAGCGCCGCCCAGCTGAGCGGCGGACCGGGCACTACCGGCAGGACCCCTCCTGCGATGCCGATGATGGCAAGAACTATCGCTATGACTCCAAGAACGTCCATCTTCTACGAAGGTACGCAATATGCTTGGAATATTGAAAAGTATTTCAAGCGCTTCCGGTGTTTCGTCAAGAGACAACGAAAAGTCGGACAGGCCATCTTATCGGCATGATTTCAAGTCAATGGGCTAAAATAGTCCTTGTTTCTTGCCGATATCGGCAAGAAACCTTATCTTTGAAACGGCATTTGTCATTAATCTGTGCCGATAGTGAGATATGGATTA
>CAVECU010000015.1:0-17685 GCA_963614015.1 uncultured Eubacteriales bacterium | reverse complement strand
GCTGCCTTGAGACCGAGGCTTCCGGCTCGGCTCTGCACCGGATTGTCCTTGAGGAGATGGCGGCAGGTCAGCCGTCGCTTCTGGGCAAGAAATTCAAGGATGGAGAGCACATAAGTCTCGGCGACATACTCGATGCCGCAGATGCGGAAGACACCGTCGTCATCGAAGCGATCGAGAAGGTGGGGAAAGCCCTCGGACAGGCCATTTCGGGGATGATCAACTTGTTCAACCCGGGTGTCATCGTGATAGCCGGGTCTCTGGCCCGCGTGCACAAATATCTGATCCCGCCCATCAAGGGCAGCGTGAACAAGCTCGCCCTCGCGATAGTCAGCAGCGACACGTCCATCACCGTCTCCCACCTGGGAGACAAGGCCGGGGCCGTCGGAGCAAGCTACATCGCCAAAGTCCGCATGCTCGGGATAATCTGATTTTGGCGATTTGAATATTATTGCGTAAATTGCGCTACACAAAATACGTTACATAAAATATGTAACGACAATCCGGTAACGTACACACCGCAGCAAAAGAATATGGCAACACTGAACAACCCCTTTGTCATCTATGGTTACAAAGGTCCCGAGTATTTTTGCGACCGTGAAGAAGAAACGGAGAAAATGATCTCCTCCCTCCACAATGAACGCAATGTCACTCTCCTGTCCCCACGCCGAATGGGCAAGACCGGGCTGATCAGACATGTCTTCTCGAAGATGGAGAAGCAGGATAAAGACATCAAGTGTTTCTACCTGGATATTTATTCCGCAAAGAATCTGGATCAGATGGTCGGGATGTTGGGAAGCGAGGTCATCGGCGAATTGGACTCAGTCTCCCAGGCCGCCATGCGCCGGATTCAGAGTTTCTTCAGCAAATGGAGGCCGACTCTCACAATTGACGAAGTGACCGGACGTCCCACGTTCGCCCTTGATATACGGCCTTCCGAAGGGCGTGAGACCTTGAAACAAATATTCGAATATCTTGGACAGTCCGGAAAGAGATGCTACATCGCAATAGACGAGTTCCAGCAAATACTGAATTTCCCGGAATCCGGTGTAGAGGCGCTCATCCGTTCATATATCCAATTTCTTCCCGACGTCTATTTCGTATTCTCGGGCAGCCGACAACACATGATGGAGGAGATGTTCCTCTCCGCCAACCGTCCGTTCTTCCAAAGTTCCTCTATGATGACTCTCTCCTGCATAGACAAGGGAAAGTACCTTGATTTTGCCAACCGCTTCTTTGAAAGGCAATCAAGGGTTATGGACGAGGACACCTTCGATTACATATATGACATCTCGGACAAGGTCACGTGGTATGTCCAGGCTATTCTTCATGGCATATATGAACATTCCCGGGACGCCATAAACAGACAACTGGCCGATGATGTCGTCCGTGAGACGATTGAAGACCGGTCAGCCGCTTATCAGAATTATTGCGCATGGCTTACGGAGAATCAGCAGCGTCTTCTGACAGCTATCGCCAGAGAGCATACGGTCTCCGCACCGCTGGGTCAGAAATTCATAAGCGCCTACAGCCTTCCTGCGGCCAGCAGCGTCAAGGCGGCGTTAAAAGCCCTTCTTGACAAACAACTGATCAGCAAGGAGCCACAAGGCTATCATGTCTCTGACCGCTTCTTTGCCAAGTGGCTGTCAGGGCAAATTCTGTAAGCGGATACATTTACGATAATGTCCATTGCAATGCATAAGTTCATTTCAGTGATGCCGGAAACGGCGACAATATTCTTTCTCGCAGCCGCGGCGCTGATGTCATCCTGCACTCAGGACAACGGGTATGCAGATACGGTCGCGGTAATCCCTCAGCCGCAGGAAGTCCGGCTGACCGGAGGATATTCCGATGCGGCCGCCTGCACACGCATCGATGTGGCGGACACGACATTGTCCCCCGAAGAATATGGAATCTCCATCCGCCGGGGCAGGGTGACGGTGACATACGGAGGCCGGAGGGGGCTTCTCCACGCCGGACAGACGCTCCGCCAGCTGGAAGACCGGGACGGAAAATACCCCGATGTGGAGATCCGGGACTGGCCGAGGTTCTCCCACAGGGGACTGCATCTTGACTGCAGCAGGCATTTCTTCGAACTTGCGGAAGTAAGGAGGGTCCTGGACGTGATGGCCCTGCACAAGCTGAACGTCCTCCACTGGCATCTTACCGATGACCAGGGCTGGAGAATCCGGATCAGCTCCCGCCCGCGTCTTACCGAAGTCGGAGCCTGGAGAACCGGTGACAGGCTTGGCAGAGGCGGCACCGACATCGGCCCGGACGACAAGCCGTACGGCGGATTCTACACGGCGGAGGAGCTTCGCAGTGCCGTGAGATATGCCGATTCGCTCGGCATCGACATCATGCCCGAAATCGATCTCCCCGGCCATATGCAGGCGGCTCTGGCATCTTATCCCGAGCTCGGATGCACCGGCGGCCCTTACAAGGTCTCGGCCTACGGAGGCATCTCCCAAGATGTCCTGTGCGCAGGTAACGAGGAGACATACAAGTTCATAGAAGATGTCCTGACCGAGGTGATGGACATCTTCCCGTATGAGTATATCCATATCGGCGGCGACGAATGCCCGAAGGCCAGATGGAAGGACTGTCCGAAATGTCAGGCGAAAATCAAGGCCCTGGGGCTGAAGTCCGACGGAGAGCATACTGCGGAACAGCTGCTGCAAGGCTATGTCACGGAGCGTGTCGGAGACTTTCTGGCACGGCACGGACGGAAGGTCGTCGGCTGGGATGAAATACTCGAGGGGAATGCGCCCCGGGATGCGGTCGTGATGTCCTGGCGCGGGACTGAAGGCGGCATCAAGGCATCCGCCCTCGGACACGATGTCATAATGACCCCCAATCTCAATATGTATCTGGATTACTGCCAGAGCGAATCCAAGGAAGGCGAGCCGGACGGCATCGGAGGCTATGTCCCTGTCTGGAAAGTCTATGAATATGAGCCTTTCACCCCGGATATGACCGACACGCAGAAGTCGCACATCCTCGGGGTTCAGGCCAATCTCTGGACAGAATTCATCTCCGGGGCCTCACACCTGGAATATATGCTGCTGCCGCGTCTGGCAGCCTTGAGCGAGGTCCAGTGGTGCGGGCCCGGCAGGAAGTCGTTCGACCGGTTCATGCGGGATCTGCCGCGGACGCTGTCCATATATGACGGGGCCGGATACAACTGGGCGGGCCACGTACTCGGCGTGCTGTCTCAGCAGAGATCCCTGCCGGAAGGTGTCGAGTTCACTCTGCACACAGCGGGGGACGCACAGATATATTATACGCTGGACGGTTCGGATCCGACTCCGGAGTCTCAGCATTATGCGGGGCCTTTCATCGTCTCCCCTCGTCCCGCCACGGTCAAGGCGGCCGTCTGCCGTGACGGCAAGATGTCCGGCATCTATGCAAAAGATGTCCTTCCCGGCAAGGCCTACTGCAAGAGAGTGACCGCCACGACCGAGAAGGCGTGGAATTACAGGTGGCAGTCCGAAGCAGCCCTTGCAGACGGCCTGCGCGGAGGCACGAATTTCAACACCGGCAGTTTCGCCGCCTGGAACGAGGAGCCGATGGATGTGGTCATCGACCTCGGCTCGCCGTCCGGGCCCGGCGGCAGTGCTGACACCGGAAATGCCGGGACTTCCGGAGCTTCCGGTACCAGGGACGGCCGGCCCTGCGAGACGGACATCCCGGCATACTCATCAGTCACCCTCTGCATACTCGTTGACAAGCTGAACTACATCTTCGCTCCGGCTGAAGTCCGGATAAGCCTTTCGGACGACGGCGAAAACTTCAGGACCGCAGCCGTACGGCAAATCCGGCCCGACGGCAAAGACGATCCGGACGGGCTCCGGGAGATCACCCTCGGCTTCGGCGAATCCCGCTCGCGCTTCCTCCGGGTGACAGCGCAAGTGCTGAGCCCCATCCCTGCATGGCATCCCGGCCACGGCTATCCGGCCTTCATCTTCGCGGATGAAATCATCGTGGAGTGAGCACAAAAAATCTTCAGAAATTGCAAAAATCAGCTATCTTTGCGGTTTCGGAGCGGCCGCTCATACTTTTTTGACAAAAACGGAAAATTAAACAATACATCACTATGTTATCCTATCTTCTACAGGCAGGCCTTGACACAAGCACCCTTGCGGAGGCGATGCAGACTTCGGAAGCGATGATTCCGCAGGAGGCGAAAATGAACCTTATGGAAATGGCGGTGAAAGGCGGCTGGCTGATGCTGGTGCTTCTCGCGCTGTCCATCATCGCCATCTACATCTTCGGCAAGAAATGGTGGATGATCCATCAGGCAAGTCAGATCGATGACAATTTCATGAGGGATATCAGGGACTATATCCACGAAGGCAAGATCAAGTCCGCCCTCTCGCTGTGCGAGAGATACGATTCCCCTGTGGCAAGACTTGTGGAGAAAGGCATCTCGCGGATAGGCAGGCCGCTTGACGACATTCAGGCTGCCATCGAAAATACCGGCAACACTGAAGTCGCAAGACTGGAGAAAGGGCTTCCCATCCTGGGTTCAATCTCCGGAGGCGCTCCTATGATCGGATTCCTCGGCACGGTGCTCGGTATGGTACAGGCGTTCTTCAACATGGCGCAGGCCGGAAGCAACATTGACATCACCCTGCTTTCGAGCGGCATCTATACGGCCATGATCACGACAGTGGGAGGCCTCATCGTCGGAATCCTTGCGTATTTCGGATACAACTATCTGACTTCCAACATATCAGACCTTGTATTCAAGATGGAGAGCACCACTATCGACTTCATGGATCTCCTGCACGAGCCGGCAAACGATGACAAAGCGGAGTAGGCGGTCTCAGGATTAGAAAAGAACTGATATGGCATACAAAAGACAAACGAAGGTGCTCTACGAGACTGCGATGTCGTCTATGACCGACCTCGTGTTTCTGCTGCTCATCTTCTTTCTGATCACCTCGACGCTGGTCAATCCCAACGCGCTGAAGCTCCTGCTGCCGAAAAGCACAGGCCAGGTCTCCGCGAAGGCGACCGTGAGCGTGTCCATAAAAGATTGGCACGACGGACTTTTCACATATCATCTCAATGGAGAGGAGACTCCTGTCCCGTTCGATGAAGTGGAGGACGGACTTGTGGATCTCCTGCAGAGCGAGGAAGACCCCACATTTTCCATCTATGCGGACGAGAGCGTCCCTGTGAAGGAAGTGGTGGCTGTGATGAACATAGCGAAGAGGAACCATTACAAGGTGATTCTGGCCACGCAGCCGGAATAGCCTCGTCACATAGGCAGAGTCAGACGACAAGTCATGGGATACAGGGAACAGCAGATACGGACTGAGAAGATCAGCACCATCATCGCTCTGGCGTGCACGGTAGCTGTACACGCCGGCGTGGCCGTATTCGGAGTATCCCACGGTCTCACCTATCTGTACCCGCCGCCTCCGGAGCAGACATTCGTCATCGATTTCTCACAGACGGAAGAAGAAAAGAAGCCTGTAGTACAGCAGCGCAGAGGCTCCGCGCCGCAAGTGGAGGACCCCGACAGGACAAAGCCGATAGAATTGGCACAGAGATCCGAAGCCCAGGAGCTGGGGAGCAAGGAGAACAAGGCTCCGGAAGCCACCGTGGACGATTTCGGCGATGTGGAAAAACCCGAGCCTGCAAGAGAGAAGCCTATAGAGAAACGTGCGCTCTTCCATGCCGCAAACAACAAGGCGGACAAGGATACTCTCGCTCCGCAGACGGCTTCCAAGATCAGCGAGAGCCTCAAGGAGGGCCACGCCAAAGGAAACACCGTCACCGGGAAATCCTACGGCACGCCTAATGCACATCTCGAAGGCAGAAATGTCAACGGCGTGATCGCAAGGCCTTCCTACACAATACAGGAAGACGGAGTCGTGGTCGTGACCATCTGGGTGGACCAGTACGGCAACGTGAAGAAGGCCCAGCCGGGAGCGCCGGGCACCACCGTGAACAATTCCACTCTGTGGTCTGCGGCAAGGAAAGCGGCGCTGGCGACGCACTTCAACATCGACGACAAGGCCCCGGCCTTGCAGAAGGGGCAGATAACCTATGTATTCCAACTCAAGAAATGACATATGAAAAGAAGGCGTGAGCCTTGGACATCTGGCGTGAGCCAGGCATAATTTATTTATTTTAACGCCCCGGCGGGGCAATATCCAAAATGGAAGAAAACAACAAGGGCGGGTTCACCGCAGAAGGAAGGAAACTGAGGCCGAGAAGGCCCAGAGTTTCCGGAAGAGTTTACTCATCAGAAGGCTCTTCAGAAAGAAGAAGTTACGGAGAGCACAGCGATCACAGAAGCAGCGGTTACAGAGGACACGACGGTCACGGTGAGGGCCGCTTCGGCAGTCCGGAAGGAAAAAGCTACGGACATTCAGAGAGAAGAAGTTTCGGATCTTCAGATAGAAGAAGCAGTTACGGCAGCTCCGAGAGGAGAGGCAACGGCCCGTCAGAGGGCGGAAGCGGCTTCAGACGCGGAGGCTACTCTTCGGGCAGGAGCTCCGCTCCGTCGGGAAGAAGAGCCTACACTGGAGGCGACGGCTTCAGCCGGGGCGGTTCTGAAAGAAGCTACGGCGAGAGAAACTATGGCGACAGGTCCTCATCCGAAGGAAGACCGGCAAGAAGAAGCTTCGGCCCGTCAGAGGGCGGAAGCGGCTTCAGACGCGGAGGCTATTCTTCAGGCAGGAGCTCCGCTCCGTCGGGAAGACGGGCCTACACGGGAGAAGGCGGCTTCAGCCGGGGCGGTTCTGAAAGAGGCTACGGCGAGAGAAGCTATGGCGACAGAAACTCGTCCGAAGGAAGACCGGCAAGAAGAAGCTTCGGCCCGTCAGAGGGCAGAAGGCCTGCAGGAAGAGGGCTCTCCCGTCCTGGAGGCAGAGGAGGCGCCCGCCCAGGCTCCAAGAAATTCAACCCGTACAGCTTCACGGAGACAGACGAGCGCAATATTGACGCAATGCTGAGCCGCAAGCCGCAGCTCGACCAGATAGGGCTTTCCGACAACGACACCGCACCTACGCCTATAAAGGACGTAATCCGTCTGAACAAATTCATAGCCAACTCCGGCATCTGCTCACGCAGGGAGGCGGACCAGTACATCGAGGCCGGCGTTGTCACGGTGAACGGCGAGGTTGTCACCGAACTCGGCACCAAAGTCAATGTCTCGACCGATGAGATCAAGTTCAACGGGGAGCGCATCCGCGGCGAGGAGAAAGTCTATATCGTGATGAACAAGCCGAAAGGATTCGTCACCACGGCCAGCGATCCACATGCGGAAAAGACCGTGATGGATCTGCTGAAGTCCTGCAAGGCGAGAGTGTTCCCGGTAGGAAGGCTGGACAAGAACACCACCGGCGTGCTGATGTTCACCAATGACGGCGAGATCGCCGAGAAGCTCACGCACCCTTCATACGACAAGAAGAAAATCTATCAGGTGATCCTTGACAAGCCTCTCTCGGAAGAGGACTACAACAAGGTGCAGACCGGCATAACCCTCTCCGACGGCGACATCAAGGCCGATGAACTGGAATACACCGACCCTGAAGACAAGAGGAAGATAGGCATCGAGATCCACTCGGGCAAGAACCGTATCGTCAGGAGGATTTTCGAATCGCTTGGATACGATGTCAAGGCGCTGGACAGGGTGTATTTCGCCGGCCTCACCAAGAAGGGGCTCAAGAAAGGAGACTGGAGATATCTCTCTGACAGGGAGGCTACCGTCCTGAAGATCGGAGCATACGTATAGTCAGGTATGGAACCGCAGGAGAACAACAGTCACAGAGCGGGATTTGTCAACATCATCGGTAATCCGAATGTGGGCAAATCCACTCTTATGAACGCCCTTGTAGGTGAGAAGCTTTCCATCGTCACAGCCAAGGCGCAGACCACGAGGCACCGGATCAGGGGCATCGTCAACGGCGAGAACTGGCAGATCGTATATTCCGACACGCCCGGCATTCTGAAGCCCAATTACAGGCTTCAGGAGAACATGATGGACTTCGTGGACACGGCCATCGGAGATGCCGACATCATCCTGTATGTGACCGATGTGGTCGAGAAGGCCGACAAGAATGCGGAGTACATCGAGAAGCTCCGGAAGCTGGACTGCCCGGTCATCGTGGCCGTGAACAAGATCGACATCAGCGACCAGGAACGTGTCGTGAAGCTCCTGTCCGAATGGGAGCAGCGGCTTCCCGGATCCATTGTCATACCGATATCGGCAAAGGAGAAGTTCAATGTCGAGAGCATTCTGAATGCCATCATATCCCGTCTCCCGGTCGCGCCGGCCTGGTTTGACAAGGACGCGTTCACTGACAAGAATCTCCGGTTTTTCGCATCGGAGATATTGCGGGAGAAGATCCTCGAGAATTATTCCCAGGAGATTCCGTACTGCTGTGAGGTGGAGATCGAGTCATTCAAGGAAGAGGAGGAGCGGTACGACATCAGCGCCGTCATTTACGTGACGAGGGATTCCCAGAAAGGCATCATCATCGGCAAGGGCGGAAGCGCCATCAAGAAGACGGGCACGGCCGCAAGACTCGAGATGGAGGATTTCTTCCAGAAAAAGGTATATCTGAGCATGTTCGTGAAGGTGGACGAAGACTGGAGGGAGAACCGCAGAGAACTGCGCAAGTTCGGCTACGAAGAATAGCCGCCCCGGCGCTCACGCCGGACAAGTTGGACACATAAAGACAATAGCAGCATCATAATGAGCAACAAGAACGATTGGGAAGATATGTCTCCGGACGAGCTGGAGAACGATCCGGATATCAATGAAGAGCCTGTGGACGAGACGGCCGCCGTGCCTTCCGGAAAGTACGAGAAACTTCTCGGAGATGACAGCCGCAGATACCGTCTGTCGGGAATGTTCAAAGACTGGTTTCTGGACTATTCTTCCTATGTCATTCTTCAGAGAGCCGTACCGAACATCGTGGACGGGCTCAAACCCGTCCAGAGACGTGTCCTGCACGCGATGTTCAGAATGGATGACGGCAGCTATGTGAAGGTAGCCAACATCGTCGGGCAGGCGATGCAATATCATCCGCACGGCGACCAGTCCATCCTCGGAGCCCTCGTGCAGCTCGGACAGAAGGGCTTCGCCGTGGACTGCCAGGGCAACTGGGGCAACATCCTCACCGGAGACTCCAATGCCGCAGGCCGTTACATCGAGGCGAGGCTGAGCAAGTTTGCGAAAGATGTCATTTTCGATCCGAAGATCACATCCTGGATGACATCCTACGACGGGCGCAATCAGGAGCCTGTCGAGCTTCCGGTAAGATTCCCGCTGCTTCTGGCGCAGGGGACCGAAGGCATCGCAGTGGGCATGGCATCCAAGATTCTTCCGCACAATTTCAACGAGCTCATAGACGCCTCCATAGCCTGTCTCAAAGGTGAGCCGTTCGAGCTTCTGCCGGACTTCCCCACCGGAGGCTATGCCGACTGCGGCAAATATATGAAAGGCCGGAGAGGAGGAGTGGTGAAGGTCAGGGCCAAAATCGAGAAAATCGACAAGAACACCCTCGCCATCAAGGAGATACCTTACGGCAAGACTACTCACGTCCTGGTGGATTCCATCTTGAAGGCCAAGGACAAGGGCAAGATCAAGGTCAAGAAGATAGAGGACATGACCACGGACTCGGCCGACCTTGTCATACACCTTCCGAACGATGTTTCCCCGGACAAGACCATCGATGCGCTCTATGCATTCACGGACTGCGAGACGACCATAGCGCCGAACGCCTGCGTCATCAAGGACAACAAGCCTCAATTCCTGAGCGTGGAGGACATACTCATCTACGATACGGAACACACCCGGGAGCTTCTCGGACGCCAGCTTCAGATCCGCCTCGGCGAGCTCGAGGAAAGCTGGCACTACACGTCGCTGGAGAAGATTTTCTTCGAGAACAGGGTCTATAAGATTCTGGAGCAGGATCAGAAGAACTGGGAATCCCAGATCCGGGATGTCCTCTCCAAAATGAAAGAATATCAGAGCCTTCTCCTTCGGGAGATCACGATGGACGACATTCTCAAGCTCGTGGAGAAGCCGGTGAGGAAGATCTCGAAGTTCGACACGAAGGTCATAGACGAAAAGCTCAAGGCTACTGAAGCCGAGATGGCCAAGGTACGGGCGGACCTCGACAATCTGACAGGATACACCATCGATTTCTTCAAGGCCATCAAGGCGAAATACGGCAAGGCGTTCCCGCGCAAGACGGAGATCTCGAGCTTCGAGACCATCGCGGCTACCAAGGTGGTGAGCAACAACGCCAAGCTCTATGCCAATATGGCTGAAGGATTTGTGGGCATCGGACTCAAGAAGGACGATGGCGGCGAGCTTATCTGCGACTGCTCCGACATGTCCGAAATCATCGTCATCGGCAAGGACGGCAAATACCGCATCACCAAGGTGACAGACAAGGCATTCTTCGGCAAGAACCTGCTGTATGTCGGGCTGTTCAACCGCGGTGACAGCCGCACCATCTACAACGTCATCTACCGCGACGGCAAGAGCAGCGTATATTATGCCAAGCGGTTCGCCATCACAAGCATCACCAGAGACAAGGAATATGACATCACGCAAGGCGCCCCGGGATCAGCGATAATCTGGTTCTCAGCCAACCACAACGGCGAAGCCGAGACTGTGAAGATGTATTTCCGCCCGCGCCCGAAGCTGAAGAAGCTCAATGCGGAGTACGATTTCTCTTCTCTTGCCATCAAAGGCAAGGTCTCAAGGGGCAATCTGGTCACGAAAAACACGATTCAGCGCATCTCCTTGAAGTCAAAGGGGATATCCACCATCGGCGGGAAGGACATCTGGTTTGACGGCGATGTACAGAGGCTCAACGAGGACGGGCGCGGAGAATATCTGGGCCAGTTCAGCGGAGACGACAAGATCATAGCGATATTCAGCAACGGGACATATTACACCACGTCCTATGACATGAGCAACCGCTATCAGGGGGATATCCTCCGGATAGAGAAATACGATGAGAACAGGACTTATACGGCACTGTATTTCGACGGCCCGTCCAAGCAGTTCTATATCAAGAGATTCTCATTCCCGCTCAGCGACAACTCCCCTGCCGGGTTCATCCCGGACGGCAAAGGGACTTATCTCGCCGACTTCAGTGCCGACAGGCATCCGCAGTTCAAGGTGACATTCACCGGACGGCAGGAGCACAGGGAGCCGGAAGTGATCAATGCTGAAGAATTCATCGCAAAGAAAGGAATCGCGGCGAGAGGCAACAGATGCCACAGATACGATGTACTCAAAGTGGAGTTCATCGAGCCGCTCGTACTGCCTGAGGATGAGGAGGACGGCGGAGCAAGTGCCGGAGAGACGGTGAATCTCGGGGCCGATGACATCCCGGAAGGCGAGTCGTTCAGTCCCGAATCGATGTACAGGCCGTCCGGGGAAGACGCTGACGCCCCGGCATCGGAAGAAGACGGAGCCGAAGAGGACGAGCCGAATCTCTTCGACATCTGATCCAAACCGTAACTATCCTATTCCCAAAGCTATGACTATCACGCTTGCAGGTTTCATGGGCTGCGGCAAGAGCAGCATCGGCAAAGTGCTCGGACGCCTGCTCGGCTGCGAGTTCATTGATCTGGACCGGTGGATTGAGACCGTATATGGGCGCAACATCAGGGAGATATTCGCAGAAAGCGGAGAGGAGGAATTCCGCAGGATGGAGACAGCGGCGCTGGGCGAAATCTTCAGGTACCGCACATCGGAAAGCGGCACTCTGGTTCTGGCTCTTGGCGGTGGTACTTTGACTGCCGACGGCTCTGTACAACTGATACGGGACAATTCCGTATGCATCTATCTCCGGGCCGGGATTTCCACTCTGTGCGACAACCTGACGGCATTTCCCGGAGATCGCCCGATGATGAACGGAGCGAAAGGGGCTGAGGAGATCAGCGCAAGAATCAAGGAGCTGATGGACAAGCGCTCCCCAATCTACGAAAATGCGGCAGACTATATTCTGGATATTGACGGCAAAGATTATGCGGATATCGCCGCGCAGATTGCTCGGGATTTCAGATGATATCCTCGCGCTCCCGCATATCCTTTATGCGGAGCTGGAGCGTGGAATTCCCGCGATAATAATTCTCGACCACACTGTAGCAGATATCCACAGGATTGCCGTTGCGGATATGACCGAACATGTCCGCCATATTGAAAGCTATGGCAGATATCTGATGATATGGCTGCGACTCCTGGATAAGTTCCAGCTTGAGGTGCTGGGCGCCCGGGCCCACCTTGCGGCCGTTGCCGTCGTCATAGACATTCTTGGTCAGGAACACCGGAGCGCTGTTGCCCGGGCCGAACGGCTGGAACTGCTTGAGTATTCTGAAGAATTTGGGAGTGATCTGCGAGAAATTTATCTCGGAATCCACATCGATGACAGGTATCGACATCTCCCGACATATGTGCTCCCCGACGTAGTTGTCTATCCGTCTGACGAATTCGGGCATATTCTCCTCCCGGAGAGTAAGCCCTGCGGCATAGATGTGCCCGCCGTAGTTTTCCAGAAGGTCGGCGCAGCTGCTGATGGCCTCGTAGAGGTCGAATCCCCTGATGCTCCGGGCCGAGCCGGTGACAAATCCGTTGGACTTCGTCAGCACGAATGTAGGCTTGTAATATGCCTCGACCAGCCTGGAAGCCACGATGCCCACGACTCCCTTGTTCCAATCCGGAGAATAGACGATCACGGCGTTACCGGACGACTGACAAGTGCCTGTCTGCACCATTTCCATAGCCTCCCGGGTGATCTCGCGGTCAATGCTCTTGCGCTCGTTGTTGTTGTCGTTGATCTTGGTGGCGACGGCGACCGCGTCAGCCTCGTTCTCGGCTGTCAGAAGCTCCACGGCAAGCCTTCCGGACTCCATCCTGCCTGCGGCGTTGATGCGGGGGCCTATCTTGAAGACTATGTCGTCGATGGTTATGTGTGAAGGCTCGAGATTGGCAAGATTTATCATCGCCTGAAGTCCGATCCTCGGATATTCATTGAGCATCCGAAGTCCGAAATGCGCCAGAATCCTGTTCTCCCCCACTACAGTCACGAGGTCGGAAGCGATGCTGACCACCAGCAGATCCAGCAGAGGCAGCAGGCGCTCGAACGGAATCCCGTTCTTCAGCGAATAGGCCTGCACGAGCTTGAATCCCACTCCGCAGCCGGAAAGGTCATCGAAAGGATAGTGGCAGTCCTCCCTCTTGGGGTCAAGCACGGCCGATGCCATCGGCAGATTGTCCTCCGGAAGATGATGGTCGCAGATAATCATGTCAATGCCCTTGTCCGCCGCATAGGCGACCTTGTCGATGGCCTTGATGCCGCAGTCGAGCGTTATGATGAGGCTGAAGCCGCCGTCTGCGGCCCAGTCTATGCCCTTGAGCGACACTCCGTACCCTTCGTCATATCTGTCCGGGATATAGAAATCCACGCCCGGAGTGATCTTCCTCAGGAATGAATATACCAGAGCGACAGCCGTCGTGCCGTCCACATCGTAGTCGCCATAGACAAGTATCTTCTCCCCGCTTCTTATCGCCGCCTCCAGACGCTCCACAGCCTTGTCCATATCCTTCATCAGGAACGGGTCGTGCAGCATCGTCAAGTCCGGACGGAAGAAAGAACGGGCCCCCGCAAAGGTGTGGATCCCACGGCTTACGAGAAGCGCTGACAGAACGGGGTCTATGCCAAGCTCCGCAGAGAGCCGGGCAACATTTTCCGGATCTGCAGGATCCTTCAGACGCCATTCCTTTTCCATTCCCATAACACACAAAGATACCCTTTTAATTTCAATTTTAGAATAAAATGTGCTACTTTTGTCTTTTGCCGAAATCCGGCGACAGGAGGCGCCACAAGTCAGGCGCGCTGATAAATTTGAATTCAGAAACATATGGCAACATTGGAATTGAGCGAGCAGGAAATTCTCCGCAGGGAATCCCTCGCCAAGCTCAGAGAGCTCGGCATCGAGCCTTATCCCGCACCGCTTTACCCGGTAAACGCGACGGCAAGCGGCATAGAGAAGGATTATGACCCGGAAAAAGGCAATTTCCAGGATGTCTGCATCGCCGGCAGAATAATGTCCCGGAGGATCATGGGCGCGGCTTCTTTCATGGAGCTGCAGGATGCCACCGGAAGGATTCAGGTCTATGTCAAGAGAGACGAGATCTGCCCCGGCGAGGACAAGACGATGTACAACACGGTGTTCAAGAAGCTCCTCGACATCGGCGACATAGTGGGCGTCAAGGGATTTGCATTCCACACCCAGACGGGGCAGCTCACAGTCCACGCCAAGGAACTCAAGCTTCTGAGCAAGTCGCTCAAGGTGCTTCCGATAGTGAAGGAGGCCGACGGCAAAGTCCACGACGCGGTCACGGATCCGGAGATCAGATACAGACAGAGATATGTCGATCTCATAGTGAATCCGCAGGTGAAAGACACATTCATCAAGAGGGCGAAGATCGTCTCCATAATGAGGGAATATTTCAACAACGCAGGCTGTCTCGAAGTGGAGACCCCGATTCTCCAGTCCATTCCGGGCGGAGCTACGGCGAGGCCGTTCATCACGCATCACAATGCTCTGGACATCCCGCTCTATCTCCGCATAGCCAACGAGCTGTATCTCAAGAGACTGATTGTCGGAGGATATGACGGAGTCTATGAGTTCGCCAAGGATTTCCGCAACGAGGGGATGGACAAGACCCACAATCCGGAGTTCACCTGCATGGAGATCTACGTGGCCTACAAGGACTACATCTGGATGATGGACTTCATCGAGAAGATGCTGGAGAAGATAGCCGTGTCGCTTCACGGCAAGACTTCGGTGCCTGCGGACGGAGCGGAGATAGACTTCAAGGCGCCTTACAGGAGGATTCCTATCCTCGACGCCATCAAGGAATATGCGGGAGTGGACGTGAAGGGAATGGGCGTGGACGAGCTGCGGGAGACCTGCAAGAAACTTGGAGTGGAGACAGACCCTGCCATGGGCGTGGGCAAGCTTATCGATGCCATTTTCGGAGAATATTGCGAGAAACATTTCATCCAGCCTACATTCGTGACGGACTATCCGGTGGAGATGTCGCCGCTGACCAAGAGACATCGCGACGACCCGTCGCTCACCGAACGTTTCGAGCTCTTCGTATGCGGCCACGAGCTTGCCAATGCATATTCCGAGCTGAACGACCCAATCGACCAGCGTGAGCGCTTCGAGGAGCAGGCCGCACTCAAGAGCGGCGGAGATGACGAGGCGATGTACATTGACTACGACTTCCTCAGGGCTCTCGAATACGGTATGCCGCCTACATCCGGACTCGGAATGGGCATCGACCGTCTGACAATGCTCATGACGGGACAGACGACCATTCAGGACGTGCTTTTCTTCCCTCAGATGAGGCCGGAGAAGATCGCCTCCAGACAGGACGGAGAAGAATAGTCCGGCCATGAGGACCGAGAGCATAACATCCACCCGGAATCCCAAGATCCGTCTTCTGCTCGAATTGCAGGAAAAATCGGGAGAGAGGCGGAAGAATGCGATGTTCCCGGTGGAGGGCAGGAGGGAAATCCTGCATTGCATCGGGGCCGGATACAAGATGCACACGGTCTTCTGCTGCCCGGACATCATTTCCGAAAGCGATCTGAAGGACATCACAGGCCGATGCAAGGATGACTTCACTCTGATAAGCGTCACGGCCGGAGTTTACGACCATATCGCCTGCCGCAAAGGCACGGAGGGCATCATAGCCGAATTCGGGATGAAGCCGTCCGGGCTTGACCGCATCAGTCTCGGGAAGAATCCCCTCGTGGTCGTGCTCGAATCAGTGGAGAAGCCGGGCAATCTCGGAGCCGTGCTCCGCAGCGCGGATGCGGCGAATGCCGATGCGGTGATCATCTGCGATCCGCTGACCGACATCTTCAATCCCAACCTCATACGTGCGAGCATCGGCGCAGTCTTCACGGTCCCGACAGCCGCGGCCACCTCGGAAGAGGCAATCGCCTGGCTGAAAGCAAGAGACATACGGATCCTCACGGCCCAGCTTCAGGACTCGGAATTGTATTATGATACGGATATGACGTGCGGCACGGCTCTGGTGATGGGCACGGAATCCGAGGGGCTCACCGACCTGTGGAGACGCAGCGCTGACGCGCACATCCGCATTCCGATGCTCGGGGCTCTGGACTCGCTGAACGTGTCAGTATCAGCGGCGATCCTCATGTTCGAAGCTGTACGGCAGCGCAACACACGCAAATGACTGCAATGAAACGATACGGACTGATCGGAAACCCGATCCAAGGTTCGCTGAGTCCGGTGCTGTTCGGCGCCGGCTATGGCGGCAGATATTGTTACGACCTCATAGAAAGGCCTGACTTCAAGACCTGCCATGAGGAATTCCTGGAAAAATATGACGGCGTCAACGTGACCGCGCCGTTCAAGGAAGACGCATTCCGCTGCGCCGACATCTACTCCGCCTGCTGCGGCAAGATAGGAGCGTCCAACCTGCTCGTGAAGACACCGGACGGCATCTTCGCCGACAACTCCGATTTCTCGGGCATCATTCTGAGCGTCGCCGAGGCCTTCGTCCCCGGGATAGTCGGCGAATTCCTGCGCACCTGCGGACCTGCGGCTCCCGTCAAAGTCCACCAGTATATCCGGCAGGCGCTACCGGTGCTGTTTTCCAGAAAGCCTCAGGCTCTGATAGTCGGATGCGGCGGCGCGGGCAAAGCCGCAGCCGTGGCCGCAGCGGAGATGGGCTTCGACACGGTTCTGATGAACCGCACGCAGTCAAGGGCGCAGAGCATCGCGGACAGCCTGCCCGAATACGGCTACATCGTGAGCGACATCAGGGACTTGCGTGCCGCGATAAGGGAATGCGACCTTGTCATCTACACCGTGCCCGGAAAAATGGAAGGACTGGATCAGCTGGATGCCGACGATTTCGCCGGGGAAGACAGGTACAAATGGCCGAGACCCGCAAAGGTCATTCTCGAGGCAAACTACAAGACGCCGTCACTGGCCGGTGCCGTCGCGGAACAGCTCCGCAAAGGCGGCGCGCAATATGTCTCAGGCCGCAGATGGCTTCTCTATCAGGCCGTTGCCGGATACGCTACTCTGACAGGCGAAGAACCTGACGCGCCGGCGATGGATTCCGCGATGAGAAATCGATAAAAATCCGTATATTTGTTTTAAGAAGCTGTTTTGAATCAATCATATCAATATGTCACTCAACAAAGTAATGCTTATCGGTAACGTGGGCAAAGATCCGGAAATCCGTTACCTTGAGAACAGTCCTGCGGCACAGGGTTCAAGCCCGAAAGTCGCCTCATTCACCCTCGCCACTTCAGAAAGGTACAAAGACCGCAACGGCGAGTTCAAAGAGAACACCGAATGGCACAACATCACAGCCTGGCGTGCACTTGCCGACACGGTGGAGAAATATGTCAAAAAAGGCACCCAGCTCTATGTCGAAGGCCGTCTGAGGACACGTTCGTGGACAGACCAGACAGGAGCCAAGAGATACAGCACCGAGATCAATGCCGACAGCATCCAGCTGCTCGGAAGGCGTTCGGACAATCCTGCCGCAGGTCAGGGCGGATATCAGGAGTCTCAGCCGGTCGGCGGTTATCAGCCTCATAGACAGGCTCCCGCAGGCGGACAATATGCTCCGCAGTCTGCAGC
>CAVECU010000014.1:5496-18181 GCA_963614015.1 uncultured Eubacteriales bacterium | reverse complement strand
ATGATGAGACTTGCGCCGCCGTCTCCAATGTTTTTTTCAACGAGGGGCTGTTCCTTGCCACCGGCGACGCGAAATATCTCGATATGGCGGAAGTGTCCATCTTCAACAATGCTCTTGCCGGAATCAGCCTGAGCGGAGACAGGTTCTTCTATGTGAATCCTCTTGAGTCGGACGGGAAGTTCGCATTCAACCACGGGGCTACCACGCGCACGGAATGGTTTGATTGCGCCTGCTGTCCTCCAAACATCTCAAGGCTGATACTTCAGATGCCGGGATATATGTATTCCTATTCAGCCGGGGACATCTATCTGACGCTGTACGGAAGCAGCAGCACCACCATACCGCTCGGGAATACGGAAGTAGGCATCGTCCAGAAATCAGGATATCCTTTTGACGGAAATGTCAACTTGACATTGAACCCTGCAAAATCCGGCAAGTTCGCTCTGCATCTGCGGATCCCTACTTGGGCCGGCGGAGACGAATTCATGCCCGGCGGGCTGTACAAATACTCGGATTCCAAATCCGGCGCAATAGAGCTGCGCGTCAACGGTCAGGCCGCCAAGTACAAGATGGTCAAGGGTTTCGCAGTGGTGGAACGTGTCTGGAACAAGGGCGACAATGTCGAGCTTGTGCTCCCGATGGATGTAAGATATGTCAAGTGTGATGAAAGAGTTGCGGACAACAGAGGCACTACAGCCGTAACCCGCGGTCCTCTGGTATATTGCGCTGAAGAGGCTGACAACGGCGTTCCCGTCCGGTCTCTGGAGATCGATCCCGAGGCAAGCTCTTCCGCGGCAGTCTCAACGTTCACATCGGGAATTCTCCGAGGTCTGGACTATATCACCTGCCCGGGCAATCAGACCATAACGATGATACCGTACTATGCCTGGAGCAACAGGGATTCTGACAAGACTATGGCGGTGTGGATCACGAACAGCGTGAAATGACACCTTACTGACGTACGCTGAAAGAAGCCGCGGTCAAAGAAGCTGTCCCAGCTTTCTGACCACGGCTTCTTTTATGGCTGCGAATATTTCATCAGGCGGCAGCATCTCCCCGGTATCGGAGCTGCAGTCGATCCTGATGAAGTCCGGGTCGGCTGCGCACTGTTCCAGATACACGTCCCTCACCTTTTTCTGGAAATCGATATCCGCCTCATGTATGTCCTGACGCCCTTCCAGATACTCCCTGTCACTTCCGCCGCGCTGGGACTCAAGCTTGCTCTCCACAAAGCCCGTCGGCACGTCAAGAAAGATGTTGAGATCCGGAACCGGCAGACCGAACTGCCCGAATTCCGTATCGAAAATCCATTGACGGAGCTCCTGCCGCTCCTCCGGGGAACTGATCTTGGCACACTGGTAGGCGATATTTGAATATACATATCTGTCCAGAAGGACTGTCCCGCCACCGTTCAGGACTTCGTGCATCCGTCCTGCGGCCCCGTGACGATCCTCGGCATACAGAAGAGCCACCAGCTGCGGATGCACGGCGTCGATGGAGCCGAAGCCGCCGCGCAGGAACTTGCCTATCAGCCCTCCGTATACAGGAGAGTCATATCGGGGGAAATGTATGTATTCCAGGGGGGTTCCCGTCTCGGTGAGGTATTTCCTGAGCCTGCCCACCTGGGTGGACTTCCCGGAGCCGTCAAGCCCTTCTATCACGATCAGCATTGGAAAATGTTTTTGACGGACAAACTTACGCAAAATCCGGGATTTTTTATTCCCCCTTCATCACACAAACATCAAAAACCGCTAATTTTGCACCGCCGCCGGGAACAGCGGTCAACAGATTCTGAACAATCGGCAGAAAAATGGACAAGAACCGCAGGATATCCGTGATGGGGATCATCAACCTCACGGACAACTCATACATCGCAGAGAGCCGATGCCTTGACAGACACGGAGATGCAGACATCCCACATATCCTGGACAAGGCCGGAAAGATGGTCGGGGAGGGGGCTGACATTCTGGACATCGGAGCCTGCTCGACAGGCCCCGGGACGCAGCCTGTGGGCGAGGACGAGGAGTGGAGACGGCTTGAGAAGGCTCTGAAGGCACTCCGGAAGGAATTCCCGGACACGGAGCTTTCCATCGACACCTATTGGCCGTCCGTGGTCAGAAAAGCCTTCGACGCCATCGGCGGATTCATCGTGAACGATGTCACGGCAGGCAGCGGAATGCCTGCAGGCGATGCTCCGCAGCAGGACTGCTCCTCCCCCGGCGAGATGCTCCTGACAGCCGGACGGCTCGGTCTGCCGCTTGTGGCGATGCATATGCGCGGCAACCCGTCCACGATGCAGTCTCTGACAGACTATGAAAACATTGTCGGAGACATTATCGATTATTTCAAAGCATTCAGCGTCAGAGCCGCCGCAGCGGGAGTCAGGGACTGGATTCTCGATCCGGGCTTCGGATTCGCCAAAACAGTCAGTCAGAATTATCAGCTTCTCGCAGAGCTCGGACGCTTCAAGGTCTTCGGCCGCAGGATCCTCGTGGGAGTATCACGCAAAAGTATGATATACAGAAGATTCGGCATTACTCCGGAGGAGTCGCTCCCGGCTACGCAGGTCCTCCACTACAAGGCTCTGTGCGAGGGGGCCGACATCCTGCGTGTGCACGATGTCGCCGAAGCCGTACGCACCGCAGCCATTTACCGTGAAGTGGAAGATTGAATTATTTTCCTTCAAGATTCTTATCTTTGCAACTTCCTAATCATTTCAAAACCGCCTCCTGATGAGCATCCATTCATTACTCGCGGTATCGCCGGTTGACGGCAGATACAGCTCCAAGACGGAACCCCTGCAGTCATATTTCAGCGAATATGCGCTCATCCGCTACCGCATCCGCATCGAGATCGAATATTTCATAGCGCTCTGTGAAATACCTCTTCCGCAGCTCTCCGGCATCGACAAGACAAGATTCGCCGAGATGCGCAGGATCTACAAAGACCTCACTCCGAAAGAGGCTATGGAAGTCAAGGAGATAGAGAAGACCACCAACCACGATGTCAAAGCCGTGGAGTATTTCATAAAACGGCATTTCCGCGAGCTCGGACTGGAGAAGTGGTCAGAGTTCGTGCATTTCGGGCTCACGTCCCAGGACATCAACAACACTTCCCAGCCGCTTATGCTCAAGGAAGCTCTTGAGCAGGCATATCTCCCGGCCCTTGGCGAGATCACCGGCACGATAGCCGGCATGGCGGACAAATGGCAGGACATCCCTATGCTCGCAAGGACTCATGGCCAGCCGGCATCTCCTACGAGAGTGGGCAAGGAGTTCAGAGTATTCGAGGCGAGACTGCGGGAGCAGCTGTCACAGCTGTCGCAGCTGAGCTTCCCGGCCAAATTCGGCGGGGCCACCGGCAACATGAACGCCCACAAGGTCGCATTCCCGGACATCGACTGGATATCGTTCGCCGACAAGTTCACCGCTTCGCTCGGGCTCAGGCGTTCGTTCCCCACCACCCAGATCGAGCACTATGACAACCTGGCGGCCATCTTCGACTGCCTCCGGCGCATCAACACCATACTCATAGACTTGTGCAGGGACATCTGGACCTACATTTCCATGGAATATTTCAAGCAGAAGGTCAACAAGAACGAGGTCGGCTCTTCCGCGATGCCGCACAAGGTGAATCCGATCGATTTCGAAAATGCGGAAGGCAATCTCGGGATGGCCGACGCCATACTTACATTCCTGTCGATGAAGCTTCCCGTTTCCAGGCTTCAGAGGGACCTGACGGATTCCACCGTGCTCCGCAATGTGGGAGTGCCTCTTGCGCACGGATTGATCGCATTCGCATCTCTGAAAAAAGGTCTCGGCAAGCTCATATTGAACGAGCAGGCCATCCGGGCCGATCTGGAAAGGAACTGGGCCGTGATCGCGGAAGCGGTTCAGACCATTCTGCGCAGAGAGGGATATCCCAACCCTTACGAGACGCTGAAAGCATTGACCCGTACAGGCTCCGCCATAGACGAGAACACGATGGAGGAGTTCATAAGCGGGCTTGATGTCGATGACTCCACAAAGGATGAGCTGCGCAGCATAACGCCTATGAATTATACCGGATATTGATTCCGGGATGCGGGGTCATGGTCAAAGTGCTTCCGGCCCTTCCCGAGCATGTGACGAATATGTTTGAGAGCCGGATGAATTCCTCCATCGGATTCCGGTATAAGCTGCAGCCGTCCCCGGAATTACGTGTGTAGAACACCTTATTTGTCAAGAAGATAGACATCGTCGCCGGGGGCGGCGAAATGGAAATTCTCCCTCGCGAACTCCTCCAGAGTGTCGCGGTCATTGGAAAGCATCTTAATCTGCTTGTCCATGGCATCGATCTCCCGGGAATATCTCTCAATCTGCCTGCTCTGACGGCGGAGCTCGAAGCCGGCCTTCGCCCAGCGGACGAGGTTGTCCTCACCGAAGAAACCAACCCAGACGAGCATCACCGCAGTGGCGAAGATCGCATATTTCACGAAACCGCCATGCGGTCCTTCCAAAATATCTCTGAATTTCATAACATCTGCACTGCGCAGCCCCACGGAGCGGACATCCGCGCAGTGCAAATATATGTGAAAATTTGCCATTGGCAATTTTATAGGTTATTTTTGTATGACGTCCCGGACCGGCGCCACCGACTTGGATGCGGCACCCGCTCCGGAACGGCAGCTTCTAAAAACACTAATGACAATGAAACCTACATTACTTGTACTCGCTGCCGGAATGGGCAGCCGTTATGGCGGACTGAAACAGATGGACGGACTCGGACCTTGCGGCGAGACCATCATCGACTATTCCATCTACGATGCCGTCCAGGCCGGATTCGGCAAAGTGGTATATATCGTCAGGGAATATTTCAGAGAGCAGTTCGAGCAGACCGTAAAGCAGAAATACAGCAATGTCAAGTGCATTGACGGCGAGCCACTCAAGTTCCAGTTCGTCACCCAGGAGCTCGACAAGATCCCTGCGGGATATACTCTGAACCCGGAAAGGCAGAAGCCTTGGGGTACGGCTCACGCGGTGCTCATGGCCAAAGACGTGATCAAGGAGCCTTTCGCTGTCATCAACGGCGACGACTACTACGGCAAGGACTCTTTCCGCATACTCGGCGACTGGCTCAGGGCGCACGAGGGCAGCAAGGGAGTTTACAGCATCGTAGGATTCGAGCTTGACCACACGCTTTCGGAGTTCGGCAAAGTCTCGAGAGGCATCTGCTACTATGACAGCGAGCAGCATCTGACCGGCATCGCGGAGCACCTCAACATCTCCAAGGAAGCCGACGGCAAGGTATATGGCGACAATTCCGTCACAGGCGAGACCCATATCGAGCTTGTAGCCGATGCTCTCTGCTCGATGAACATGTGGGGATTCACTCCGGACTACTTCGAAAACAGCGAAAAAGTGTTCAAGTCCTTCCTCGACGCCAACATAGGCGAGCTCAAGAAAGAGTTCTACATCCCGTTCGCGATCGACAATATGATCAAGACCGGAGAGGCCAAGACGGAGGTTCTTTCCACCTCATCGCACTGGTTCGGTGTCACTTACAAGGAGGATCGTCCTGCGGTAGTCGCCAAGTTCAAGGAACTTGCGGACAAAGGCGTATATCCTTCCCCTCTCTACAGCAAATAACACGATATGGCATCGGGAAAAATCAGGAATTTCGATCTCCTGTCCTCGTATTCGCACTTCGTTCCCGGTCCGCTGAAACTGATTTCGCTGGCGCTTTTCTTCATTGTTGGAGCAGCGCTGGCGAATGTCATATATGCCGTCATGCTCCCGTTCGGCCCGGGCTGTTCCGAAATGACGATGCTTGTCTCCTACGTGGTGATGTTCATCCCTCCGATGATCTATGCCAGCCTTGAAAGCCGGAAGAGCATATTCTCGGACGAAGGCAGGCAAGTGGACAGCTCGCATTTCGGCGGAGCCGGACTTCTCCTTACGGGTCTCTCCGTGATGGCGGCGACCGTATCCCTCTCATTCATAATGGACGGCGTGTCTGCGGCGCTGCTCCCGCAGATGCCCGACTATCTGGAGGAGCTGTTCCGGAAAATGACTGGCGGGAATCTGCTGCTCAATTTCCTGATGGTGTCGATCCTCGCTCCGTTCTTCGAGGAATGGCTATGCAGAGGTATGATACTTAGAGGATTGCTGTATTTCAGAAGATCCGGTCCCTCGGGCGGCGGCACGGCCACAGGAGGCAGATGCGGGATCCGTCCGGTCTGGGCCATAACAGTCTCGGCACTGTTCTTCGCCCTGATACATCTCAATCCATGGCAGGCGCTGCCGGCATTCTCTCTGGGGTGTCTGTTCGGATATGTCTACTACAGGACAGGCTCTCTGAAGCTGACGATGCTGATGCACCTGGCCAACAACACGATGGCCCTTGTCATCGGCAATATCGATTCGCTTGACGGCGCGGACAATTGGACGGATGTATTGGCTCCGGGACCGTATCTGGCCGTCTCGGCTGTCTGCGCCGCAGTGCTGCTGCTTGTCATCCGGATGCTGAGGCGCATCCCGCAGCAGTCGCCCCAGGGCAACTGCGATGCAATCAGTCTGTAAGGAATCTCTCCGCCTCCGCAAGAGTATCCGCCCGGCCTGCATCTATGAGTGTCAGGCCGGGTTGTTCTTTGCCGTATATGGGATATTTCCCTGCCGCCCTCAGATAGCAGTCCATTATGGGGAAGCACTCTCCGAGCCCCCGCAGGGAAGACTCGATGACCCGGCCGCCGGCATCGTAGAGAGGGAACATCTCCGGCGCCGAGTCGATGTCTCCGAAGACTGAGAAGATCTCTTCCGACATCAGATGTATGCCACCGAACGCCTTCATCCGGCAGCGGGACACATCTATGCCCCGGAAAGCCGTCTTGACCTCGCCCGTAGCGACATTTGTCCATCCGACAAGACGCATATCATCGTCAAAAAGCAGATAGCGCCGTGTCTTCCTGTCGCTCACAAGCAGCGTGGACAGTGCGTCTCCCCTCACATCCGAGCAGAACCCCCGCACATCCAAGTCCGAGACTATGTCCACATTGTGCACAAGGAACCGTCCGCCATCACCCGCAGGCGCGGAAGACTCCAGCAGAGAGCGTGCGAACCGGACGCCGCCGCCCGTGTCACGCAGCAGGCCGCGCTCGTCGGAGAACCGGACGGAAAGGCCTGCGAGGTCTTCATTTCCACGTACATAGTCAATTATCTTGTCCGGAAAATGATGGATATTGATCACGAATTCATCCACCCCGGCATCCTTCAGGCGCATCATCACATAGTAAAGAAGCGTCTTCCCCGCCACAGGGGCGAGGGCCTTGGGAAGATTGTCCGTGAGCGGCTTGAGCCTGGTCCCGAGACCGGCCGCGAATATAAGCGCCTTCATAGGGTCAGATATTTTTCACGATGCCGAGTTCCCTGTGCTTCAGCACTATGCGGACATCGAACCTGGACTTCAGATGGGCCGCCAGATGCTCCGCGCCATAGACGGAACGGTGCTGCCCTCCGGTGCAGCCGAAACATATCTGGAGATGGGTGAATCCTCTCTCAATGAATTTCTCCACGTGGGCATCCGCGAGGGCATAGACGCTGCCGAGGAACTTCGTCATCTCCCCGTCGTCCTCCAGAAAGCGGATGACCTCACTGTCCATTCCCGTAAACTGCCGGTAGAAGGCATATCTGCCCGGATTGTTTATCGCCCGGCAATCGAACACATAGCCACCCCCGTTGCCTGAGCGATCCTCCGGAATGCCTTTCTTGTAGGAGAAACTGAGGATCTCCACTTCAAGGCGCCCGTCGGAGACTTCAACCTCCGTCTCTCTCCATCTCCGCTCCCAAGACGCCAGTTCCACGAGCAGAGAGGACAGATAGGGATAGCGGGGGAACGGCTTCCTCATGATGCGGCGCAGGTTGCCGATGGCGAACGGCACGCTCTCAATGAAATACCGCTTCCGCTCAAAATAGCCTCTGAATCCGTATGCTCCAAGCACTTGCATAGTCCGGAACAGGACAAACAGACGCAGCTTCTCCCGGAAGTCCTCCTCGTCCAGATCTGGAATGAACTTCGCCGCCGATTCAAGATACGCTCTCACGAGGTCTTCCTTCAGGTCTTCCGGATACCGGGCTCTCGCCTGCCACACGAAAGAAGCGACATCATAATACACAGGGCCTCGGCGGCCTCCTTGGAAATCAATGAAGTACAGCTTCCCGTCCCGCACCATAACGTTTCTGGACTGGAAATCCCTGTACAAGAACGTGCCGGACTCCATGCTCATCAGGTCGGCGCACAGGCGGTCGAAATCGTCCTGAAGGCGCATCTCGTCAAACTCCGGAGCGGCGGCTTTCAGGAAACAATATTTGAAATAATTGAGGTCGAACATCACCGACCTGGCGCTGAACTCCGGCTCGGGATAGCAGACGCTGAAGTCCAGGCCCTCCGCCCCTCTGAACTGTATCTCCGGAAGAAGCGACATCGCCCGGCAAAGCATCGCCCTGTCGCCGGGTGAATATTCCCCGGTCTCACGGCCTCCGGCCACGGCATCGAACAGGAGCTCGTCGCCGAGGTCTTCCTGAATGTATGACATCCGGTCCCCGCTTATCGCAAGCACCTCGGGCACATTGATCCCCTTGCTCCGGAAATGTCCGCAGAGGGCGAAGAATGCTTCATTTTCCCTAACGTCCAGTCCGTTCACCCCCACAGCCGAAGTCCCGTCCGCACCTGTGATGCGGTAATATTTCCTGTTGCTTCCGGATGTGCCGAGCTGCGCCACGTCGGCGGCCGGCTGCCCGAAACGTCTTTCGAACAATCGCTTAAGAGTCTCTGTCATCTTGATTTGCAGCAATTTAAGAAGATACCGGCAGCCTCTCTCTGTCAATAGAACCTACAGTTGTACTTGGACAGCAAGTCGAGCGAGCTGAAGTTGTCGCGCCTTGCAGGTTTCCTGCCCAGGACAAGATAGTCCGTCAGGACATTGACAGAAAAAATCGCGTCCCTGTCCGGATGCTGGCCTATGAGATACCTCACATATCCCTCACGCAGAGCATCCATATTCTTCTCAAGCACATCGTATCCCACGACATTGAGCCCCCGGAGTCCGCGCTCTCTCAGATAGTCGGCGACAAGGAATATTCTCGAATTGAGAGTCACGATATTGGCGCAGTCTCCGATGCCGGACAGGGCTTTGTCAAGAGCCATGCGGACTTGCGAGGGGTCATTTGGATTGATCACGACATTCTCCACCGAAGTCTGCGGATAGTGCCGGGACATATAGTCCATGAATCCGAGCCTCCGCCCCTGTGACGGGTCAGACAGGCCCTTGGCATCACGCTCGATCCTGACCATATAGACCTTGCCGCATGCTGACGGAGCCGCGCCGGACATGAGAGTGTCAGCCCCGAAAATGCCGCTCTCGTATATCGGCTGCCCGAAATAGGCGAGATGGCTGCTTACATCGCTCACGCTCGTATTGAGGATCACCAGCGGAATGCCGGCTTCTTCCATTTCACCGGCCATTCTGCGCGTCTCGTCGAGGAACATCGGTGCTATTATGACACCGGAGCATCCGGAAGAGATGACTTCGCGGCAAGCCTCAAGGAAAGAGTCCACATCGTACTGATCATAGAACATCTCCTTGATATTCACCGAGAAGCGTCCGGCATAGGCCCTGGCCTGCTCCACTCCGCAGTGGGTGAGCTCCCAGAAATCCCCTTCCTTGAACCCGGGCAGGATGACCGCGATATCATGAGAACGATTCTTCGCAAGCATTGCGGCATAGACATTGGGCTGATAGCCAAGCTCTTCTATCACCTTGAGGACTTTCTCCCGCGTCTTGGCCGACACTTCGCCACGCTCGTGCAGGACCCTGTCCACAGTCCCGCTCGTGACCCCTGCAGCCTTGGCCACATCGCTTATCGTAACTATCGCATTTTTCATAGTTTCAGATGCCGTTTTGAAATGGTCTCCGAATATACACAATCTCGCCTTTACAGCCAACAAAAACAGGGAACGGCCTGATCAGTCCTCAGACTTTCAGGCCACTCCCCTTCTGCTGATGCTCCTCCGCCGCGATGTGACGTCAGAGAAAGACTATTATAATCACTTAGGCTGCTTGCCGATGTAGGCGAGAATGCCGCCGTCGACATAGAGCACGTGACCGTTCACGAAATCCGATGCCGGAGACGCAAGGAACACTGCCGGTCCCTTGAGGTCGTCCGTGGAGCCCCAGCGCGCCGCAGGAGTCTTCGCTACGATGAACGCATCGAACGGATGACGGGAGCCGTCAGCCTGACGCTCGCGCAGAGGAGCTGTCTGAGGGGTTGCGATATAGCCCGGTCCTATGCCGTTGCACTGGATGTTGTACTCGCCGTACTCCGAAGCGATGTTCCTTGTGAGCATCTTGAGTCCGCCCTTCGCCGCAGCATATGCGGATACGGTCTCCCTGCCGAGCTCGGACATCATTGAGCAGATGTTGATGATCTTTCCGCCGCCCTGCTTGATCATTGAAGGGATCACGGCCTTGGACACGATGAACGGAGCATTGAGGTCCACATCGATCACCTGACGGAACTCTTCAGCCTTCATATCGCACATAGGGATACGCTTGATGATGCCTGCATTGTTCACGAGGATGCCGATAGGACCGAGATCCGACTCCACTTTCTTCACAAGCTCCTGGACCTGATCTTCTTTGGTGACATCGCAGACATAGCCTTTGGCATCGATGCCGAGCTCCTTGTAGGAAGCGAGGCCCTTGTCCACAAGCTCCTGCTTGATATCATTGAATGCGATTTTGGCTCCGGCCTCGGCAAATGCCGTTGCGATTGCGAAACCGATACCGTAGGAAGCGCCTGTTACAAGCGCGACCTTTCCTTCGAGTGAAAAACTTACCATAATTGTTAATTTTTTAGAAGCTGTCCCAGAGGGGATGCCTCTTATGTTATCTCATTTCCAGATAGGAAATTTCATCTTTGTCGGCGTAGTTGAGATTCTCGCCCGCCATGCCCCATATGAACGTATAGTTGCGCGTTCCGGCAGCGGCGTGAATCGACCATTCCGGAGAAGTTATCGCCTGCTCGTTGTGAAGCCACACCAGCCTCTCCTCCTGCGGCTGCCCCATGAGGTGGCAGATCGCATTGCCTTCGGCAAGGTTGAAATAGAAATAGGCTTCCATACGGCGGGTATGGGTGTGGGCCGGCATCGTATTCCATACCGAGCCCGGATTCAGCTCCGTCAGGCCCATCTGGAGCTGGTTGGTGCCGCCGCCCTTGACACGGCTCAGCACAGACCATACTATGAGCTGGTTCACCACCCTGTCGTTGGAGTCCTCCATCTTGCCGTAATGGTCGGAAATGGCGAACGCATATTTCTTGGGGTCGGCAGTCTTGTCGGTCGTGATGATCTGGGTGACATACTCCTTGTATGCGGGAGCGGAATTGATGTAGAACTTGGCCGGAGCAGCCGGGTCAACGCTGCGGAATGTCACTTCCTTCTTGCCGCAGCCGATGTACAGGGCCTCCTTGTATTTGAGGGCATATTCCTTGCCGTCGACTGTCACCACGCCGTCCCCGGCGATGTTGATCACGCCGAGTTCCCTGCGGTCAAGGAAATGCTCCGCCTTGAGTGCGTCAAACGTCTCAAGCACCAGTGTCTTGGACACCGGCATCACACCGCCGTAGATAAGTCTGTCATAGAGCGTATAGGTGAGGTTGATCTCATCGGGAGCCATCACTTTCTCCATCACATACGCGCTGCGGAGACGTTCTGTGTCATAATGTTTCACATCATCCGGATGGCAGGCCGTCTGGATCTTGCAGTTAATCTGGGCGGACGCCGACATCGCCGAAAACGACAGAAGCGCCGCAATGATAATTTTTGCTTTCATATTATCGAATATTATAAAACAGCTTCTTATTCAACTTTCCCGGAGGCTGCTATCTTCATGCGGTTCCACACCATGAGCGCGGCGGTGCCGACGACGAGGGCCACGACCCCGATCCACTTCAGGCTGTGGGTCAGATGGAATATCACCCACGCCAACGGACTCGAAGCGAAGTCAAGTGACCCTCCTTCGAAGCCCTCCGGGATGGCCACTGCGGCATCTCCGGTCTGGGCGAACACGTCCTGGGCGGCCAGAGTGAAATAAGGCGCGAGATCAGTGACAAAATACAGGCCGATGACGATGACCGTAAGGCCTATGATGAATGTCTTGACCACATTGCCCTTGGTAATCGGAAGGACGACAGGGAAAATGTAGAACATCCCCGCAAGCGATGCGAGAGGGAGGAACTCGTTGCCCGGAAGCAGGACAGCCACAATCAGGGTAACAGGAATGAGCAGCAGCGACACCACAAGCGTAGTCGGATGGCCGATGACCAGTGCCGGGCTCATACCGATGTTCATACCTTTCGCGTCCTTGAACTTGCGCGATATCAGATCCTTGGTAGCCTCGGAAATAGGCTTGAGCCCCTCGATGAACAGCGACGTGATGCGCGGGATGAGCTCCATCACCGCACCTATCTTGATGCCCTGGCCGAGTATGTACGGGATCCTGTCCACTATCTCGCTCCATCCGGAGCAGGTGAGGCAGCCGATGATTATGCCTATGACGACTCCCAGGAAGAGAGGCTCGCCGAACAGGCCGAACTTCTTCTTCATCCCCTCCGCATCGATATTGAGCGAGCTGAAGCCCGGAATCTTGTCA
>CAVECU010000014.1:4870-5486 GCA_963614015.1 uncultured Eubacteriales bacterium | reverse complement strand
GTCCGGCGTTGATCGCCTCGGCAAACGGGACAAATCCCTGACAGAAAGGCTGGGGAATGGATATGCCGTCCATGCCCTCATAGAAATTCTGGAACTTGGACGCCGTGCGGTCTGCAAGCACAAGAGTGATGATGTAGCAGACAACAGCCGCGAAGAATCCCCAGAGGATGCTGTCCATCGCGAAATACACCACCGCTCCGATGAATGCGAAATGCCAATAGTTCCACAAATCGATATTGATCGTCCTTGTGGTCTTGGTGAGCAGCATCAGGAGATTGACCCCGAGGCATACAGGTATGACGAAAGCGCCCACCGTCGTGTTGTATGCGACCGATGCGGCCGCAGGCCATCCCATATCGAAGACTTTGAGCTGCAGGCCATAGATTTCCACAATCTTGGAAAGCGCAGGCCCGAGAGTGCTCGTAAGCAGTCCTGTCACCACTGACAGGCCCACGAATCCCACTCCGACGAGCAGGCCGCTCTTGAGCGCCTTGCCGGGTTTCACCCCTATGCAGATGCCCAGAATCGTGAAGATCACAGGCATCATGACGGCGGCCCCGAGGCCGATGATATAACTGAATACTTGTTCCATTGTATCTTAGAATCTGTTTTGAAG
>CAVECU010000014.1:0-4860 GCA_963614015.1 uncultured Eubacteriales bacterium | reverse complement strand
ATCCCACACGGCATCCGCTGTTCGGAGCGTCATAATCGTGCGGAGGGTCATTCGATATGACGAACGGCCGCACCGGCAGACCGGACTTGAATTTCATAATCATCGATACGCCGTTCTGCGTAAGTTTTATGCTGCCGTCCGGGGTGATCTCCGCCTGGGCGGGAGTATTCATTATCCATTTCACTTCTATAGGAACTGCGTTGCCGGCGGAATCCTTTGCGCAGACCACTCTGTCCTCCACATTGAGGAACTCGTTCTTGTCCAGCCATATCCGCCGTACCGCGCTGCTGACGAGGTCTTCGCCGAGCACGGAAGTGAGGTCAATTTCCGCTCCGTGACGGCCGGGGCTGTCGTAAGTGTCAGTTATCGGAGCATATCCGAGGACACGGTGAAGTCCGTCGTTGAGAGTGAGCGTGGAATGCGCCTGATTGGCGTAACGGAAGACTTTCCACCTGTCACTGCCCTGAGTGATGGTCCATATCTTGAGCCCCCGCTTTTCCAGCGAATTGTATTCCTGTGAGCCGAGATCCATAGCCCAGCGCCGGCCGGCATATTCATATACGAACGTCCCGGCATCCATATGGGCGTGATTGCTCGAAGACGACCCCCCTTTCACTGCGAGATAGCTGTCGTCAGGACTGTGCCATCCGCCGCGATAGATGTACAGCGGCATTTCCCCGCCGAACGAGCAGGATGCCGGAAGACCTTTGCACTCGGCGGCCGCACGCACCGTCTCCGGATGCCTTGCCGCAAGGACAAGACTTATCGGAAGGATGCGGCCCACGATGCGAACATCCGGGCTGCGCAGCTTCTCGCACTCCAGCACGGCGAGAGACGGCTCACCGCATTTCTGCGCAAAATAGAACAGACTCGGCTTGAGCGAAGTCGCCGGGCCTCCGTCGGAGAAATTGAAACACTGCCCTGAAGGTGCCTGGGCATAAGCCATGAAGCGGGCCGACTCGTGGAAACCCTGCGATGCGCCAAGCCCGGCATCGGAGCCGAAGACCGAATTAAGCACCTCATTCAGAACCATCTGAAATTCACTTCCATACACCCAATAGCCATACCCTTCCGGATAGCATCCGTCAGGGAAATAGGTATCCATCGCCAATCTGTCGGATGCGATGCTCCGCCTGATCTGACGGGCGGCTTCCTCAGGCCAGTCTTCGTAGAATGCGGCGCAGGCGGCCACAATCCCGGCGTTGCATACCGAGTTCCAGTTGTTCGAGACATATCTGAAAGTGACCTTAGGCAGCTCCGATGCGACTATAAGTTTCTCATACACAGCCTCGGAGATAATCTTGCGCTCCTGCTCCGAGAGAGTGTCATAGAGCCAGTCGTATGCAAACGAAAGCCCGAGCGACATCTCCGAAGTGTCGAGGAAATGCGACGGATTCCAGTCGGAAAATCCGCACACCCGCATAGCCACCGCCTTGGCGGCATCGGCATATTTCATATCACCGGTCATCCGGTAGGCATAGGACAGATACAGCATCCGCCTGAACGCATCCTTGCTCACGGACAGCAGACGCTTCCCCGTCATCACACGCTCCGGAAGCGGAAGTCCGATGATGGTCTCGCATTCCCCCAAAATATAGTCATGAACCGCCTTCAGCTGCGGGGTTGAGGCTATGGCCTCCGCAATCTGCTTTTCCTCCCCTTTTCCGAAGATGAGACGAGGATGAGAAGTCTTCATCGAGGAGAAATCGAAGTTCATTTCCTCCGGGATATTGGCCTGCGGCAATTTCTGCGAAGTCAGCTCCCTGCCGTCGAACACATGGATCCCCGGAGAGGAGAAGAAATGCGACCAGGAGCCGAACGAATACGATCCGGCCTTGTGGATCACGATGTAGAGGCTGCCGCCATAGCGTATCGCCTGACAATGGTCATCGTTGCGGAGCACCTGTGGGGTCTTCTCCCCGGAGTCCTTGCCGGAGCTGTACCGGCTCGCGAAAGTCCTTGTCCCGGCGGCATCAGTATCGGGGAGGACGGCATAGGCGTAAGTCCCCACCTCTCCGGCCGGATGCTCAAGATAGCACTTGAACACGCGTCCGCTGTCAACTTTGTCGTACATCGGAGCCATCTTGGACCAGTTGCCGCTCTGCACCGGGGTCTCCACATGCATCTCGGCTCCGTCAAGAGCCACATACCCGGCTCCCGAATGCCATACCCATCCGGTACGCGCGCGGGCGCGGGACTTGAACGAGCCCGATTCCGGTGTCCCGGCGAAATGATTCTGATCAATGGCCGTCGTAATGCGGCTTATCTCCGGTCTGGAGCGGCGTATGTCCGAGCCGAGAGATATGATGATGTCCGGGAAGAAGAAATTGGACTTGAATGCGTGGAGCCCGTGTCTGTCCACTTCCATTGTAGTGACCATCCCGGAGCCTGTCGTCATTCCGCCGACGTGGCGGCTGTTGTTCTGCTTGTCGGCGCGGTCATCTTCCGTTCTCAGAGGCCCTCCGTCATAATATGCCGTGACGCCAGGAACCATCCTCCAGTCCCAATACGGGAATATGTCCCTGTACTCATTGCCGGAGCGCATCACGAGCAGCGCGCCGTCCGCGGAGAACTGGGCGAGCTGATTCTCGGCATTGGTGAACTCGTAGCCTATGGTGCGCTCGGACTGCATTCTGATGGAAGCATACCAGTCCTTTGTACGATATACGCCGAAATCCGAATACGGATAGTATTTCGCTCCGATGAGAGTATTGGGATATTTCTCCGGCTCCAGATTGTATGAGACAAGGCTGCGGAACATTTCGCTGTCCGCACGGCCGAGGGCCGCCATGTTCGACATCGCCACTACGCAGGCGTAGGCCTTTCCGGCACCGCCGCCGATATGGAGCTGACGCCCGCAGGCACTCGGATCCATCACTCCGTTCCAGATGGTCCAGCACAGTCCGTCGAGAATGAAATTCTCCAATATGTCCACCTGCTTCTCATCGAACGCATAAGCCGTCCCGTCAAGCACTCTCGCCCAGAACGAAACCCCCTCGGCGAACGCCAGTCCGTAATTGCCCATCTGCATCTGAGGCCCGTGCTGATGGAATGACCAGTCCTTTTGTATCCCCTCATCCTCAGTGACATATATTTCCTCTGCTATCTGCCGGCGCGCTTCAGCCGCAAGGGCCGGGTCTTCGATGAGCAAAGCCTTCATCAGCTGAATGCCGGCGAGCCAGGCCTTGTTCTGCCCCGTCTTGCCGAAGCCGGACCTGTCAAGCACTGCCAGAATCCCCTGCATCTCCCTCTCGGAGAGTTCATCTCTCATGAGAATCATAGCGGCGGCGAACTTCTTGGGCACGCCAATGTCATTGTGCCACCAGTTCGGGTTCACCGGCATGTTGTCAAACCACCAGCCGGCCGCCCTGTGTATGATACCGCCCAGCTCCGGAGACTTGTAAAACGGCGACTGCTCCCATTTGTAGGACTTGGCAAGGGCATATATCCTGGTCACGTGCAGGGTCATGTCCCAGCCGCCGCGCGACATGTCGGAATAGTCGATGTCCCGCCACCGGCCTGTCTCCCTGTCGAACAGCCCCATCACACGGCGCACTTCATCCTCGGGCAGCTGCACGGACAGATACAGCTGCATGAGCAGCACGTCTATCGCCGCCCTTCCGTGCTCGGAACAATCCAGAAAATTCTCCGTGACCTCGTCGGACGGAGAATATGAGACAAGTGTCGCCTGCACAAACGACTCCCTCACTTTGCGGAGCTCGGCGAGACTTTCTGCATCTTGCGCATGGGAAGAGCCGCCTAAGGCCGCTACGGCGCAGACGGATATGATGACTTTCAGGAACCGGCAGTTCATGTCCATTGATGTTTAACGTGGTTTTCGAATCTCATCTATAAGCTTCAGGCTGCTGCGGCAGAGGTCCGTTATGACGGCCCAATCCCCCGCTTTCACAGTCTCCTTCGGGAACAGGTTGCTCCCCATCCCCACGCAGGAGGCTCCGGCGCCGAACCATGCCTTGAGATTGTCAGCCTCCGGCTTCACGCCTCCGGTCACGAGCATCCGTGTCCACGGCATAGGTGCTTTGATCCCCTTGACAAACGCCGGGCCGAGGACATCTCCCGGAAACACTTTGACGATATCGCATCCCGCGGCCTGGGCCTCCCCCACTTCCGTCACGGTGCCGCAGCCCGGAATGTAAGAAACGCAGCGGCGGTTGCAGATGTCCGCCACCTGAGGATTGAACAGCGGGCCCACGATGAAGCAGGCTCCGCACTGCATATACATCGCCGCAGTAGGGGCGTCTATCACGGTGCCGGCCCCGAGGATCATCCCGGGAAGCTCAGCCTCCGCATACCTGACAAGCTGCGCGAACACATCGTGTGCGAAATCGCCCCTGTTCGCGAATTCGAAGACACGTATGCCTCCGTCATAGCATGCTTTCAGCACAGCCTTGGATGTCTCTGGACAAGCATTGTGGAATACCGGTACGATTCCGGTCGAGATGGCGGCTTCGATCACCTGCATCTTATCGTATTTTGCCATAGTCGGTCATATGTTTTTAGATGTCGTATTGAAATGGTTCCGCACCTTCCGCGGCGGAGCTCGGGTACATATTTTCCACCCGCTACGGATATGCGTCCCGCAGGCTGCGAAGTCTGCGGCATCCACAAATGTATGAAAATATTTTCAGATTCCGTGTACGCACACGGAAAATTGAAAAATCATTTCCCCGATGACTTCAGCTGCCCCCTCGTCGTCGAGTGATATGAGCCTGCCCGGCCGGGGCCGGGCAGGCTCTCCGAAGTCCGGCTGCCTGACGGCTCGGAGACTGCCAACATAAAAAGGGGGGGGTGACTAAAAAGTCCGTCGGCGTGACTAACAAGTCCCGTAAGGGACCGCAC
>CAVECU010000013.1:15143-18681 GCA_963614015.1 uncultured Eubacteriales bacterium | reverse complement strand
GTCTCCCTCTTCAGGCCATCCGTGGGCGTGTATCGGCAGTTCCGCCCCTTCCGGCGTGACAATCACGGCCCCCACGTCCGGTCTTGCCAGATGTCCGATGACCTCGAATGTCTGGAAGTCGTGACGGAACTTTTCATACATCTGAAGAGGAATGATATACAGAAGTCTGAAGTCCTCCCCGCCGTTCATTGCGGCGGAAACGGGATCGATCCCGAGTTCCTTTCCGGCTTCGAATGTGTTGCCCTCGAACGGGATTTTCCCCGTATAGACCTTTACTCCGAGTCCGGTGTCTCTTCGGATGCGCATCAGAGCGTCCGCAAGACCGCCGGACACTGCGTATCCGGCAGATGGGACTATGCCTGCGTCTTTCAGCTGCGATACCGTGTCAGGATTGAGCTCCGGCTTGAGATAAGCCTTGATGAGCATACGGTATCTGTCATAATCCTTGCCAAGAAGCGCTCCGCCGCCACCGTTGTCAAACTTCTTCTTCCCTTGTTCCAGAAGGCTCATTCCGATGAATGCAGCTCCGATGTTGCCGGACAGGCACAGCAAGTCCTTGCTCCCGGCCTTGGGGCGTGCAGCTTCTGTCTCCCCGTCAGTTTCTCCTGTTATGACGGTGCTGATGGTCAGTCCGTTGCGTGAAGGCAGAAGGTCCAGATCCAGCTTGCTGATGCCGTGCTCTCCGGCTGCGGCGCAGATGCCGTCCCAGAGCTCTTCCACCTGGGGCAGATCCAGCTTGGCCGATATTCCGAGCCTGACAGAGAGCGCAAGAGGCTTTGCCAGTGACGCATAGATGTCGCACAGGGAGCCTGTGACGCATTTGTATCCGAGATGTTTCAGCGGGAAATAAGTGAGGTCGAAGTCGATGCCTTCTGACCAGAGTCTTGAGGCTGTCCGAACGATGCTTCCCTTGCTGCTGAGAAATGATGATTCCGGACGGACATCCGTACCCAATCTATTGAACAGACGGCGCATGGCCTCTATTTTACCCATATCGCTGAAGCTTTCCGTACTCATGGCAAGAAGTTGTTTTGACAGATATTGCGGCTGCAAAAATAGTGTTTTCTTTCCGAGAAACTGTTTCAAAACATCCGCATATTAGGTATTTTTGTGTATCTGTCGGCCGGACGAAACCACTAACTTCATAATACTCAATAATATGAAATTCAACACATCAGTTATGGCATTGATGGCGGCTCTGATGCTGTCTCCTGCCTTTTCCGCATCTGCCGATGAGCCTGCCGGCGTCACGGTGATTTCGTACAATATCAGAATGGGCGCGGGCAAAGACGGCACAAATTCCTGGGAATACCGCTATCCGGCTTCTGCAATGATGATACAGGACCAGGATCCCGATATCTTCGGCGTACAGGAAGCATTTGACTATCAGGTGAAATATCTCGATGAATTCTGCAAGGGATACAAAAATGTCGGTGTCGGCCGTGACGACGGCAAGCACAAGGGCGAGCATATGTCCATCTTTTACAAGAAGAAGAACATCAAGCTTCTGAAGTGGGGGACATACTGGCTTTCGGAGACTCCCGACGTCCCGTCGAAGGGCTGGGATGCCGTCTGCATACGTACGGCGACGTGGACGCTGCTGAAGGACAAGAGGAGCGGACAGAAGTTCTACTATGTCAACACTCATCTTGACCACGTGGGCGTAGAGGCGAGGAAAAAGGGTCTTGAGCTGATAGTGAACAACATCAAGGCCATGAACAGAGAAGGCTATCCGATGATTCTGACGGGTGACTTCAACACCGAGCCGGACGATCCTATTCTCGACGAACTGGATTCGATGATGACGAGCGCCCGCAAAATCGCCGTGAAGACAGACAACGGTGACACTTACAACGGCTGGGGCAAGGGTGAAGGCGTCATAGACTACATCTATTGCTCGGGCTTCAGCACTTGCACAGAGTTCGAGGTCATCCGCAAGCCTTATATGGAAAGGGCCTATATCTCAGACCATTATCCTATCAAGGCCATACTACTGTTCTAGACGAGGTGACTAAAAGTCCGACAGCGTGACTAATTAGTCCGCATCAGCGGACCGCACCGGATAGGTGCGAGATACCCCTAATAGGGGTCGCAGCCTCAGCTGCGGGGGTTAAGAGGCCCATTGATAGAGAGAGGGTAATTAAAAAGTCCAACGGACTTTTTAATTACCCTCTCTTAGATACCTTGTAGCCCACTCCGAGATTCCTGATTTCATACAGGAAATCCGACGAGAGGGCTATTTTGTATTTCCTTGAGAGGAAATCCACCTTGTATCCCGATGCAGGATCATCGATGGTCATCGTGATGGGGATGTTGCCCTTGCTGCCCTTGACGAGGGTGAGAAGCTTCTTCCGCAGGGATGCGTTCACATCCGCTCCGGACAGCTCCATCGTAAATCCCGACACAAGGTCGTCAGAGATATTGCCCAGGAGCCGGATATTGTTGATTTTCAGCTTGTACGGAACGGATTTGAGCTTCTCCGGAGTGGCCTCTTCAGGCTTGAGCCGATAGCTTTCCTTGATCTCGCCGTCCACGTAGATGGCCGTGTGTTCATTCAGTTTCTGTGCGAACGATTCGCAGTCCTTGCCGAAGAGAGCCAGCGCATATGTGCCGCTGAAATCTTCCATATGCACTTTCATCCACGGCCTTCCGGTCTTTGAGATCTTGTTTTCGATGCCGATGACAAATCCCGCGAAAGAGACTTTCCTAGCCGTCCGCTCCCGGTCGCAGTCGTTTATCTGACTGTCCAGCTCGGCAAGCTGGCAGGTGGCGAAAGTTTCCATCTCGAACTCGTATCTCTTCAGCGGATGCTCCGACAGGTACATCCCCACCATGTCTTTCTCCTTCTTGAGAAGGTCGAGGGTGTCAGGTTCCGTCACCTGGACCGGCGGCTCCGGCTTCTCCGCCTTGAGCTCCTCTGCATCACCGAACAGCGAGGACGCATCGTCTTCGGCATTCTTGCGGGTGATGGCGGCATAGTCCATAAGTTCGTCGATGAAGAGATCCCCGCTCTTGCCGGGGAGGAAATACTGGCTTCTTCCTATACCGAAAGAGTCGAACGCTCCCGCATATATCAGCGATTCCATCGCCTTGCGGTTCACCGTTCCGGACATTCTTTCGCAGAAATCGTAGATGTCGGCGAAAAGGCCTCTTTCCGTCCTTTCGTTCACGATGGCGTCCACGATGTTGCCTCCGAAGCCCTTCATTCCGCCCATTCCGAAGCGGATGTCCCCATTGCGGTTGACGGTGAAGTTGGATTCGCTCTCGTTGACATCAGGGTTGAGGACCTTGATGTGATGCTTCTTGCAGTCCGCCATAATCGCCTGTATCTCAGTCATGTTGTTTTTGTTCATGCTGAGGTTGGCGGCCTGGAATTCGGACGGATAATGGGCCTTGAGCCATCCGGTCTGATAGCTGACCCAGGCATAGCAGGTGGCGTGGGACTTGTTGAAGGCGTATGAGGCGAATTTCTCCCAATCTTTCCAGATTTTCTTCAGGACATCTTCCGGATGCCCGTTCCGCTTGCCTCCTTCCAGAA
>CAVECU010000013.1:9903-15133 GCA_963614015.1 uncultured Eubacteriales bacterium | reverse complement strand
AGATGAGCATCACCTGCTCCTGATAGACGGTGACGCCATAAGTCTCCTTCAGAAATTCGCCCATCTCCGGAAGGTCGTATGTGATAGGCTCTTCGCCCCGCTTTCTGGCCACGAACGACGGGATGTAGTCCATAGGTCCCGGACGATACAGGGCATTCATCGCGATCAGGTCTTCAAATCTCTCGGGATGCAGTTTCTGGAGCCATTCCATCATGCCCGGCGACTCAAACTGGAACACGCTCTTGGTGTCACCCCTGGAATAGACCTCGTAAGCGGCCGGATCGTCTATCGGGATTTTCTCTATGTCGATGTCCATTCCGAATCTCTTCTTCACGGCCGCAAGGCAGATCTTGATGATGGACAAGGTCTTGAGCCCGAGGAAGTCCATCTTCAGCATACCCACGTCCTCTATGAACGAGCCTTCGTACTGCGACACCCACACCTTCTGGTCGGTGGCTTTGTCCACACCCAGAGTGATGGGGATATAGTCCGTAAGATTGCCTCGGCCGATGATCATCGCACAGGCGTGGATGCCTATCTGGCGGATGCATCCTTCCAGCTGAAGAGCATAGGTGAGGACCTCCTTGATGAGCGGAGAGCCGTTTTCCATCTCGTTCCGCAGCTCCGGGACATATTTCAGACAGTTCTTAAGATTGGGCTTATAATCAACATCTTTCTTGACTATCTTGTACCGTTTGCCGTCCTTCTCGATGACCTTGTCTCCGGGGTCGGCGGATTCGCCTTCTTTCAGTTCCTCTTCGACAGTCTCCGTCACGCTGATAGGCTTGTCCGGGATCATCTTCGTGAGCCTGTTGGACTCGTCTATCGGCAGCCTGCTGATGCGGGCCACGTCTTTGATGGCTCCTTTGGCTGCCATCGTGCCGAAAGTGATGACGTGGGAGACATGGTCCATACCATAGCGCTCCTGCACATACTGGATCACCTTGTATCTGCCGTCGTCATCGAAATCCACATCGATATCCGGCATCGACACTCTCTCAGGGTTGAGGAAACGCTCAAACAGGAGGTCGTACTTGATAGGGTCCAGATTGGTGATGCCCAGGCAGTAAGCCACGGCGGAGCCGGCGGCCGAGCCTCGTCCGGGGCCTACTGAGATGCCGTTGGCCCGGGCGGCGGCGATATAGTCCTGCACGATGAGGAAATAGTCCGGGAAGCCCATCCTCGATATGGTCTTGAGCTCAAAATCAAGCCTCTCTTTCTGGACTTCACCAAGAGTCTGCCCATAGCGCTGCTCCGCGCCTTTGTAGCACAGGTGACAGAGAAATGCCACGGAATACCGGAATTCCTCTCCGCGGTCATTGCCTTTCTCGTCATTTTTCCCGGCGTCGATGACCTCCCGATATTCCTCCATATACTTGTCGATATCGGCCATGAATGCCGGGTCGATCTGGAACTTCGGCAGGACGTGCCCGCGGTCTATCGTGTATCTCTCGACTTTGTCGCAGATTTCCAATGTGTTGGACAGCACTTCCGGATGGTCCGGGAACAGGGCGGCCATCTCCTCCTCGCTCTTGAGGTATTCCTGCTGAGTGTAGCGCAGCCTGTCCGGGCTGTCGATGTATTCGTTGGTAGTGAGGCAGATGAGCCTGTCGTGTGCCGGGCCGTCCTCTTTGCGGACGAAGTGGGCGTCGTTGGTGGCTATCACCTTCACGCCGTGCTTTGCCGCCAAGTCGAAGATCACCTCGTCATATTCCTTTTCCTTCTCATATACCTCGAGAGACTGCCCCGGAATCTCTGTCTTGTGGAGCATCACTTCGAGGTAATAATCGTCCTTGAATATGCTCTTGTGCCATTCTATGGCCTTTTCCGCTCCTTCGACATCACCCGCAAGAATCAGTCTCGGGATCTCGCCGGCCATGCAGGCGGAGGAGCAGATGAGATCCTCGTGATATTTCTCAAGGACCTCGTGAGAGACCCTCGGCCGGTAGTACATTCCCTCCAGATGCCCTATGGAGACGATTTTCATCAGGTTCTTGTACCCGTTGTAGTTCTTCGCGAGCAGAATGAGGTGGTAATAGCCGGCGTGCGCCTTGTCCTTGATCTTGTGATCGTATTTCGAGACATATATCTCGCAGCCTATTATCGGCTTCACCGACGGGTGCTTGTCCGCGAATTTGAAGAATTCCTTCACGCCGTACATGTTCCCGTGGTCGGTGATGGCCAGCCCCGGCATTCCGAGCTCCTCCGCCCTGTTGAACAGGTTGCTGATGGAAGACTGTCCGTCGAGGATAGAGTATTGAGTATGAACGTGAAGATGGACGAAAGACATGGCTTCGGATATATGAAAAGAGGGTTTTGAAAGGGGAACAAAGTTAATCAAAAAATATTGTTATTTTTGTGGAATGCGAACTTACTTCAGACGTCCGGACGGGCATCTGTCTGATTTCTAATCATTGTGCCGATGAAACAGCTCATATATCTCTCGGTTTTCATTTTCTCTCTGGTGTCGTCTCCGTTTCTTGCGGCCCAGCCGTCAGGCAGGCAATACAATATCATTGGCAAAGTCGTTGACGCGAAAACCGGCGAGGCGATCGTCGGCGCCGCCGTCAATGTCGAGGACACGGGTATCTGGACCGTTTCTGACGAAAAGGGCAGGTTTGCATTGACCGACATCAAGGCAGGCACATATTCCGTACTGTTCTCCTGTCTCGGCTATGTGGACAAGACATTGACATTCACCATCAGGAAGGACATCTCGGAGCTTACGATAAAGCTGTCGCTCAACACATTGGCACTCAACAGCGTGGTGGTTACGGCGCAGCGGGACAAGGAGGGGATGAACACCTCTCTGAAGTTCGGGACCAACGCCCTCTCGCATCTCCAGATGACCAATGTCACGGACATAAGCGCTCTGCTGCCGGGCGGCAAGACTGTCAATCCGGACCTCACGGCGGAGAAGGCCATTTCACTCAGAAGCGGCGGTCTGGCGGCGGGGAACGCGGCTTTCGGGACTGCGATCGAGGTGGACGGCGTCAGGCTGGGGAACAACGCCTCGTTCGGCGCGATGTCAGGGACAGGCACGAGAAACATATCCACGGAGAACGTGCAGACGATAGAGGTCATAACAGGCGTTCCGTCAGCCGAATATGGAGACCTCAACAGCGGGATGGTGAAGATCGGCACCCGCCGCGGCCGGACTCCGCTCGGAGTGACATTCTCCGTCAATCCGAGGACTTATCAGGTGTCGGCATCCAAAGGCATTGACCTGCAGGACAACAAAGGCGTCCTCAACATCAGTGCGGAGTGGACCAGAGCTACACAGAAGCTGTCATCCCCATATACTTCATACACGAGGCGCGGATTCTCGGCGTCATACAGCAATACTTTCCGCAAGGTGCTGAAGTTCGAGGCCGGCATCACCGGCAATATCGGCGGGATGAACACCAAGGATGACCCGGACGCCTATGTCGGCACGTGGACCAAGGTGAGGGACAATGTTCTGCGAGCCAACACTTCACTTGTATGGCAGCTCCGCAAGCCGTGGATAACCAATCTGAAGATGGACGCTTCCGTCAGCTTCAACGACAATATGTCCAAGGATCATCAGTACCATTCTTCCGCATCCGAGCTGCCTTCCGTGCATTCGGAGGTCGCGGGATATTACCTTGCCGACAGGTTGCCGAAGAGCTATTTCTCCGACAAGATCGTGGATTCCAAGGAACTGGACTATGCGGCTTCGCTCAAATACGAATGGTTCCGCAAGGCGGGGGCCACACTGAGCAAGCTCAAGGCAGGGGCGCAGTGGAAGGCCACCGGCAATGTCGGCGAAGGCGAATACTACAAGGATGTCTCGCTGGCCGACAACGGCTATCGCCCGAGACCGTACAGCCAATATCCTTATATGCACAATCTTGCGCTGTATGCGGAAGAGGACTACACTTTCCCTGTGGGCAAGACCACGGTGGAAGTGTCCGCCGGACTCCGCATGGAGAATCTGTTCGTCAAGAATACCGAATACAAAAATGTCAGCAGCCTCTCCCCGAGGCTGAACGCCAAGTGGAAGCTGTCGGACAATCTCTCCGTGAGGGGAGGCCTGGGCATAAGCGAGAAGCTGCCGTCCTACTATATACTCTATCCCGAGCCGAAGTACAGGGACATACAGACTTTCGGATTCTCACACGGAGAATCGACGTCATATGTCTATTACACACAGCCTTACAGCTTACTGTACAACAAAGACCTGAAGTGGCAGAGGAGCTGCAATGCGGAATTTGCCGTCGAGGCGTATTTCTGGCGGACATCCGTGTCGCTTGTGGGCTTCTTCAACAAGACTGCCGATCCGTATGCCTACAGAAGCGTATATACTCCGTTCTCCTGCAACATCTTGTCGCTTCCTGACGGATATTCCGTGCCGGATGACCCGCAGATACGTGTGGACAGCCAGTCCGGGATGGTCTATATGCGCGATGCCGACGGCTCTGCGTGGACTCCGATGGAAGTGAAGGTGACGGACAAGACGTTCCTGGAGTCGAAAATGCCGGGCAACGGGGATGACATCTACAGGACGGGAGCGGAGCTGATAGTGGATTTCCCGGAGATAGCCCCTATCCGGACGAATTTCCGTCTCGATGCCAACTACACATTTGTCCGGTATGTGGACAATACGTTGTCATATTATTACAAGTCAGGACTTTCACACACTTCCATCAAGAACCGCTCCTACCAGTATGTGGGCATCTATGCCAACGGGGGCAACACCTCATCCACGTGGAACGGGAAAGAGTCCCATACGGTGGATGCCAATCTGACGTCCATCACGCATATCCCCGAGGCCAGAATCGTCATAACGTGCAGGCTGGAAATGTCTCTTCTCAACCGTTTCCGCAACTTGTCGAGTTACGGCGGACAGGAATACGCCTACAATGTGTCGGCCTCCGGCACGGCATCCGCGGGAGGGAGCATATATGACGGGAACAAATATACAGCCATAAGGCCTGTGCAGTATATGGACGAGGACGGCAACATCCATCCGTTCACATCCGCCGAGGCTTCCTCTCCGGCATTCGCCAACCTGATACTCAAGTCGGGCAACGCCTATACATTCGCCCGGGACGGCTACGGGGCGTATCTTTCGGCAAATCTCAGCATCACGAAGGAGATAGGGGACCACGTGTCGCTGTCTTTCTTCGCAAACAATTTCACCAACTCGCGCATGTATGTGAAGTCCAGGGCGACAGGTGTCAGCGCCATATTCACGCCGTCATTCTGC
>CAVECU010000013.1:0-9875 GCA_963614015.1 uncultured Eubacteriales bacterium | reverse complement strand
ATATACATGTTGTTCCTTCTGGCGGCAGTCCAGGGGTGCATGAGCATGAAGACCGAAGATTCGTACAAAGACGCCTTGGCCCTGCTCACGGTGGCGCCGCAATACCCCGAAATATTTCCGGAGGACAAGAAGGGCGAAGTGAGCATCACTGTCACCGAAAGGACCAAGGGCTATGAGTACCGCGTCACTACGGAGGCGGACGGACAGGCTTCCATAGGCCTTCCGAAGGGGAGTTACAGGGTCGTGCTCAACTGCAGCGATGACCAGGATGAGCTGATCATCTACAACGGCACTGCCGACAGGGTGATTATGTCCGGAGAGGCCAAGACCGCGAGACCGCGCGTGATAAGATCCCGGAAAGGGGAGATCGTCTTCAAGGAGATATATTGCGGAGGATGCACCAGATATCCCGAGCAGGGCAACTATGCATTGGATTCCTATGTGATCCTTCACAATAATACTGCTGAAATTCAATATCTTGACAGTCTGTGCTTCGGCACGCTGGATCCGTATCGTTCGGGAGCGACGAACGTATGGATTTCCACGGATCCGGAGACCGGGGAGACCGTCCTTCCGGAGTTTCTTCCTGTAGTGCAGGCAATCTGGCAGATAGGCGGTGACGGACACTCGTTCCCGCTTGCCCCGGGAGAAGATGCCGTGCTCGTTGTGTTCGGAGCCATCGACCATGCTTCCACGTACCCGGAGTCGGTCAATCTCAACAACGCGAAGTACTTCGTGTGCTACAATACGACATATTTCCCCAACACCATCTATCATCCGGCACCGGGAAACAACATCAGGAAGGACCATATCCTGGATGTCGTGATAAAGACAGGTGTCTCCAACGCATATGTGTTCGCCCAGCAGTCTCCGGCGCCGATCATCTTCAAGACTCCAGCCGGCACGACCATCTACGAGTGGGTAAGCGACCCGGACAATGTCATTCAGAAGCCCGGCTCGACGAATGACAGGATTGTGAAGATCCCTGCGGAATGGGTTCTTGACGGGGTCGAGGTGTTTGAAAAGGGAGCGGACAACAAGAAGCGGCTGGTCGCGGGGGTAGATGCCGGGGCGGTGGAGTTTTCAGGGCCGTACAATGGCCATACTTTGTTCCGGCGTGTTGACGAGTCCTCGTCCGCATCGGCCGGGTATGAGATCCTGACGGATACCAACAATTCCGCAAATGATTTCTATGAACGTGAAAAACAATCTCTGCATGAATAGGACTGTGAAAATGTTGCTGGCGCAGGCCGCGCTCCTGTGGTCGGCCGGACTGTCTGCGCAGACATTCGACATCATCGAACGCCGCGACTTCTGGAACGCCGGAAGGAACGTGAACGGGGTGAGGGCGGATTCCGTGTCGGTGTCGTATGCGGAGCTCTACGGCGGTCACACTTCAGGGAGCAACAGGGATGTGAGCGAGGCGAAGTCCGAGTGGAGAGCCGGTCTGTCCGCAGGGACGATAACTCATCTGGACAGATTCTCGATGATAGGGAAGTTCTCCTTCGCCGATATCGAGAGCCGGGGGATGTGCGGGTCGATGTCAGCCCGTCCGGGCTATTATCCGGTGGAAATCTATGAGTTCACCCCGGGTCGCAAGACAAGGCAGGTCTATTCTTTTGCCGGTGGCGTGGCCGTTGAGCTCAGTGACAGGTGGACGGTGGGGGCCAGAATGGATTTCGAGGCGCAGAACTACACCAAGCGCAAGGACTTGCGGCATACGAACTATCTGCTTGACATGACGGTCACACCGAGCGTCATGTGGCGGGAGGGGGATCTTGCCGTCGGGGCGTCCGGCATTTTCGCGAAAAACACGGAGACGATCACCGCTGAAGAGCTCGGCATCACTTCCGGAGTCTATTATGCGTTTCTGGATAAGTGCCTGATGTACGGAAGCTATGATATATGGGACAATTCTGTCCTGCACATCAAGGAGTCCGGGATCAACGGCTTCCCTGTCAAGGAGATATCCGGAGGAGCCGCGGTGCAGATGCAGTGGCGGGGCCTTTATGCCGATGCCGAGTTCCTCAGAGACGCAGGCAGCGCCGGGGAGAAGCAGAAGGTCTGGTGTGATTTCGGCGGATATTCCATAGGGGCGAGAGTGGATTACAAGCTTGCGGCGGCAGGGCGTGAACATTTTTTCAGGGGCAGATTCTCGTTCAAGTCTCAGGACAATGATGAGAATGTCCTCGAAGAGGTGACGGAAAACGGCGTCACCATCACGAAGAACTACGGCAGCAACAGGATATTCGCACGGGACTTCATCTCCGCAGGTGCGGAGTGGGAGGAGGTTGCCGGCAGAGGCGACAGGTTCATAATGGGTGTGGAGTGGGATCAGGAGCGGGACAGATCATCCCTGATGTATCCTTATGCGGCGACCAGAAAGGTGGACGGCCTGCACTGTTATGTGGGGTTCCTGTCCAGGCTGGGGAGATTTGATCTGAAAGTCCGGGCGGATTTCAGAAGAGGATGGAGTGACGACAATTTCGGGAAGAAAGCGGATGTGGAAGTGTCCGGAGAGCCGTACAGGCTCGAGGATTACTACGCTGAAGCGATTGACTACAGGACTGCGAAGATGAGCGGATGCCGTGTGGCGTTGAGGTACAACTTCAGGAAGGGAATCTATCTTGAGGCGGGAGCGGAGGAGCTGTGCCGGATCGGAAAGCGCAAGTCGATATTCGGAAGCGGCGGCAGAGTCCGCGCAGCGGAGACACTGAAAGTGGGATACAATTTCTAAACATTTATAAGCGATGAAAAAATTCATGGTATTTGCAGTGGCGCTGCTGGCGGTGGCGGGCTGCGAGAAAGACAAGAATGAAGAGGGAGCTAACAAGGACTTCAAGGAGTATGACGGGTATTTCGTCTATAAGAATGAAGAATACAAGACTGTCAAGCTTGCCGACGGTTCCGTGTGGATGGCCGAGCCTATGCGCTATGTGCCCGAAGGATTCACCGCATCGGGAGATCCTGCGCAGGATTCCCATATTTGGAAGCCTTACACTATAGTGGACGGTGTCCCTACGTCTTCCGATGATGCCGATCTGCTCCGGAAGAACGGATACCTCTATGACATGTATGCCGCTCTCGGCGGCTCGGAGATCACGGCGGACAATGCGGCCACTTTCGAGGGGGCGCAGGGAATATGTCCGGACGGATGGCACATCCCTACGAGGGATGACTGGTTCTCGCTTTGCGGCTATTCCAACAAAGCTGCCGATGAAACGGCCGCCCTTGTTAACGACAAGGCTCTGTTTTATGATGAGGCATACAAGGGAGGCAAGATCAGTCTGTTCAATGCGGCATCCTGGAACTTTGTCCTCTCCGGATGGAGACAGAAGAAAGATTACACTTCGGAAGGGACATATTTCCAGAAAACCATATCTTCCGAAAATTCGACCGTTGAGGAGTGGTATGGCTTGCCGACTATGACCTATCTCATATCTTCCACGGTGTATAAGGCCAATTATTCCAGCAGCGATCCTACGGTCTTGAACAGCATCCAGTTCTTTGCGGGGATGACGACATTTACGAAAGCTTATCCGGAAGGCAGGGTTACTCTGGCTTACCAGCACTGCGAGTCCGGAGCGCAGCTCCGCTGTGTCAAGAACAAATAGATGAAAAGATATTTTTTGACAGCAATTGCCGTGGCCCTGGCGGCCTCAAGCCTTTGTCAGCTTCGTGCCGATGAGGGGATGTGGCTCATCCAGGACATCAATTCGGCGGTGGAGAAGAAGATGCGGGAGAGGGGGCTCAAGCTGTCCGCAGGTGAGATCTACAATGCGGACGCCCCCGGCTCTTCCGTATCCGACGCCATCGTGTCGCTCGGATTCTATTGCACGGGAAGCATAATCTCCGATCAGGGGCTTCTGATAACAAATCACCATTGCGCCTATGCCGACATATTCGCATTGAGCACGCCGGAGCACAACTATCTGGAAGACGGGTACTGGGCCTTGCGCAGCGACCAGGAGATCCCCATTCCGGGCAAGGAGGTGTTCTTCCTGAAGAGAGTGCTGGATGTCACGGCGGAGGTGAAGACTCTCCGGGACGAGCTGATCCGGGACGGGAAGCCTGCCGGAATGAGGCGGCTGAGCTATCTTGTGGAGAAGAAATACAAGGAGGAGACAGGGCTGGAGGCATATCTCAGCTCGATGTGGTCGGGCGAGAAATACTATATGGCCCTGTATTCCGTGTACAAGGATCTCAGGCTGGTGGCCGCTCCTCCGGTGGCTGTCGCGGCTTTCGGCGGCGATGCCGACAACTGGGAATGGCCTCAGCAGAAGTGCGACTTCGCCATGTACAGGGTCTATGCGGGCGCGGACGGCGCTCCGGCGGAATACTCGGAGGACAATGTGCCGATGACCCCGTCCGGGAAGCTGGAAATCGCGCTTGACGGATATGCTCCGGGGGATTTCACGATGGTGATAGGCTTCCCGGGCAAGACGGCGCGATATTCTTCGTCGATGGAGACCGACTACCAGGAGAGGGTTGTGCTTCCGATTGCCAACAAGCTGCGGCGGGGGCAGATGGAGATTATGCGGCGGTGGATGGATGCCGATCCGGCTGTATGGCTCAAGTATTCGGACACATTCTTCGCTCTGAGCAATCTCGGGGAGATGCAGGAGGGCGAGGCTGAGTGTCTCCGGCGCTTCGGTGTCATGGACGAGAAACTGGCCGTGGAACGTGAGCTGCAGGAGTGGATAGAGTCCTCGCCGGAGCGCAAGGCCAAGTGGGGGACTCTGCTTGCAGACCTGAGGGCCATGTATGCGCAGACCGAGGAAAGTGAGCGCAACAAGGCATATTTCCGTGAGACATTTTTCCGTGGTACCATCATCGGGCGCACGATCATGCGGATGAACAGCACCCGGGGCGGATATGACCAGATGAAGCATTTCCTCGACAAGGGGATCGCCGAGACGGACCCGAGAGTGGAGAAAGGACTTCTCGAATATGCTGTGACACAATATTTTTCCAATATCGATACGAGTCTGTTCGGGCCATATCAGAAGACTCTTCTGCACAAGTTCGGGGACGACTATGCCGCGATGACGGACTATGTCTGGGAGGGGACTTTCGTCTCGTCTCCGGAGAAGGCCGCCACCTTCACGGATGCGGAACAGTTCCGGGAAGACAGGCTGCGGAGGCTGATCACGGATGTCAAAATCACGGATTTTGACCGCAGCGATAATGATTTCAGCGTCCGGACGGAGATTCTGACGAAGAACAAGTCATATACCAATGCTCTTTATGAGATGAGGGCGGAGAAAGGCCTGCAGCAGTATCCTGACGCCAACTCCACGATGCGTCTGACGTATGGCGCCGTATGCGGGCTGGAGCCTCGTGACGGGATCCGTTGCGGCTGGCAGACAACGACTTCCGGCATCATCGGGAAATATGACAGGGAGAATCGTGATTTCAGGCCTTCGGATGCGTTCATGTCCCTGCTGAAGTCGGCAGACTGGGGGAAGTGGGGCGTCCCGTCAGCGGCTCGCAAGTCAGGGGCCGCGGAAAGCAGGATGCCGGTGGACTTCCTCACGGACAATGACATCACGGGCGGAAATTCCGGCAGTCCTGTGCTCAATGCCTCCGGGCAGCTTATCGGTCTTGCGTTTGACGGCAACAAGGAGTCTCTTGCAAGCGATCTGTCCTACACTCCGGGATACAACAAATGTGTCTGCGTGGATATCAGATACATCCTGTGGACGCTGGACCGTTATGCCGGGATGGACAGAATCCTTGACGAACTCGGGCTGTAAAGTTCGGACCGGACGAAAAACGTTTTATGAAATAGAATAGTCGAGGCTGCACACGGATGGCCGCGATGTCAATGGTAATAAATAATGTTTACCTTTGTGTTAAAATAGTAACGAATACACTCCGAATTTTAGGATTTCCTTAACAAGTACAACCGCAATGAATGTAAGGGCAAATACCAACTCATTCACCAGATCAGGGAGAGAAATCCGAATTCCCCACAGGCTGCTTTTGATAATCGCGCTCGTGTTCAGCTGGATCCTGTGGGTTATGGCCAATCTCCCGCTATATTCCCAGATGAGCGGTTGGCCTCTTGTCCGGGAGATATTGAGTGATTTTGTGGAGCAGGCCGTTGAGGTGGTCATTCTCCTTGAGTTGTCTTTGCTCTACATAAGGGTCATAGTGAGAATCTTTTGGAATAAGGAAACGAATATAGGAAACCTCATTCTACAGGTGACCCTGCTCGCCGTGTTCAATGGTTTCACTTCGGCATTGATGGCGCTTGCATATTCGCGCCTTTTCCCCTCATATCACGACCTGTTCTTCCAAATTATTTTTACCGACTACATCGGATTGTCCGTACTTACCACGGCATACCTTGTAAAATTTCTGGTCAACCGGTATCGTGACGAGCTCGAGGTCAAACTACGGTCGGAGAAAGAATTGGCCGAGGAGAAGAACATTCTTCTTCAGACACGGCTCAAAAATTTATCATTACAAACAGACAATCACTTTATATTCAACTGTTTCAGCGTTCTTTCCAGCCTCATAAAGACAGACCCGGACAAAGCTGGGGAATTCTTGCAAAAATTGTCTGAATCCTACCGCTATCTGGTGATTAACGGCGGGAGGGATGTCGTTCCTCTAGAAGCCGAAATGTCTTTTGTCAGATCTTATCTGGAGCTTGTCCGATACCGTTATTCCGGAATATCTTGTCACTTCGACCCGGCATTGGATAATCAAGCCGGCAATGTCTGTCCGATGTCGATACAGGGTCTGGCGGAAAACGCGGTCAAGCACAACCGGCACGGCAGGGACAATCTTCTGGACATTGACATCCGCCTTAAGGACGGCTATGACGTCATGACCAACAACCGGTTGCCCAGGGAAGACTCTGTTCCGGGGACAACCAGCGGTCTCACCAACCTCAAGAAACGCTATTCCCTGCTTACAGAGCGGGAAGTTGTCGTGAGGGAGAGCCCTGATTTTTATGAAGTGGGAGTGCCAATACTTTACTCTGAAGAGCAGGAAGATGAAAGCGCTGATCATTGAGGATGAATATGCCATAGCCGATAATCTTGAGACCATGCTGAAGGGGCTGAGGCCGGAGATTGATATTGTCGGGGTGACAACGAACATACCCGACTCTGTAAGCGCGGTCGCCGGGCATCCCGACCTTGACATAGTGTTTTCAGACATTAAGATTGATGACGGGCTGTCTTTTTCCGTCTTCAGCAGAGTCAACACCGGAGCGATGGTCGTTTTTACGACCGCATACGATGAATATGCGATCAAAGCTTTCGAGTATAATTGCGTGGATTATCTGATGAAGCCGGTTTCGAAAGACGCTTTGGAAAAAGCCCTCATAAAATGTGAGCGGTGGCTGCCCCATGCCAATGGGGAGGATATCAATTCCACTGCCGATGATATCTGTTGCGGACGGATCCCTTATCGAAAACGACTGTTGCTTGTCAAAGGTAAGGACACGCTTATCCGCAGCGTGGAAGATGTCTGTTATATCATGACCGAACTGGTCAACGTGCGGGTCTATCTCCGGGATGGTTTATGGGGAGACGTTGATTCGTCCCTTTCCGAGCTTGCCGCCAGCCTTCCGTCCGAAGTCTTTGTCCGGGTGAACAGGCAGGCGATTGTCAACATCAACGCCATTGACAAGATGACTTCAGGCATTGGAAGGGACACGGTCATCACAATGAAGGAACCATATCCAAAGACGCAATTCTCCATGACGCAGGAGAGGAAAAAAAACTTGCTGGCGCTGTTGGCAAGATAGGTTCTTTACTCGTCGTAAAGATAATATTCCACGGAAACGTCAGGGGTGGAGAACCGTATGAAGTCATCCTCCAGTTCAACGAAAGGCGCCGAGCCATAGGTCAATTGAAGCTCTCCGCCAACCATCTGTCCACTTGCGTAATCGTATAGGCTGCCGCTAAAAGTGACCAGAATTGACTTGAAACGAGAATCCAACTCTGAATTAAACAAGTCTATCTCACCGCCTTCCAAAACAGTGAGGGAATTGTTATCTGGCAAGACAATCAAGCACTGGTCCTGGAAGAACCACACCTCATCCTTCTTTATCACGAACGGAAAGCATGCGATACAGTTGGTTTCGTTACGATGCTGAGGCAAGCTTCCGGTGATGACAGGGAAATTGACGATGGTATTTGAATTGAGAGATTGATACCCAATGATGGCCCTGGGCCAAGGCCGCGACAATGCACCTTCCGCCATAAGCTCGAGCATCATATTGTAAGAAGCAGTTCCATCGTTGTTCAGGTCTATCGGGCTTATTCCCTTCCACCTGTAGTTATAGAGATAGTATTCTCCCGAAATATAGTCCAGAACATCACCCTCCTTGACCTCATCACTCTTCTCGCAAGCGACAACACTTGCGAGAATCAGAATAATGGCTATAACCTTTTTCATGACAGCTCCCGTTATCTAATGTCAGCAGGAAGTAATGTGATGCTGAATGCCCCGAAGTCAACAGGTCTTACATTATAGCCTTGAACAGTGACATTGTCAATTGTTTTGCTGGCGGGAGAATCTATTATCCGAGATGCGTATTCCACTGGAGCGCATCCGAGGTCATAGCTCTCATTTGTGGACTGAATGACTAGTTTATTGTTCTCTGCATAAGATTTTTCTGACTCATTTTCAATCCCTAATGATACTTTGACTATTTTAGTCAACTGATTCTTTCTCCCCTTCTTTTTTATTGAATCGCTCAATTTTGGATCATCATCACCAAGAGTGGAAATTGATGCATATTGCCGTGGATCTATCTTAAATCTATAAAATCTCTCTCTGATATACGGATTATATATGCCTTCAGAAGTATTGCTCTTGGTCATTCCAAAATATATATAATCACGCTGACAACCCGTTCCCGAATATCCTACTCCAAACTCTTTGTATGCATTAAGCAAATTGTTATCTATCTCGGATGCTGGTACAAAATCTGAAATTGGTTCATAATCGAAATCAATGTCATCTTCATACCAGGCACGACCTCTTGTTTCTACTGATGGGTTCCCATTGAAAGCCGGATCCACAAAATCATACATAAAATCACCACTTTTGGTGGTTGCAGATATGATTTTCATTCTTTCGTTTTCCTTTACTATCAATGTGGGTTGCTCCGGTATTTCTTCAGCCTCAAGAGTAGCCGCATACTCGCCATTAAGGTAAATGATATGATGATTGCCGTTTTGAGAAAAACCTACAGAAACTTCACTAATGGAAGTATCCCAATCGTGAATACTGAATGCGCCAATCCACGACCAGTCTGGGACAAGGATTGTCAATAGTGGAGAAGCGACCTCAATTTCTGTCAGTTCGTCGTTCGTGTCATATTCTGACAGGATGTCTCTGAACGTTTTTCCGTTAGAGACAATCTTACCTTTGACATACTGATAGAACACATCATAATCGCAATCAAACTGCGACGCGGCATATTCTTTAATAAAGAGCCTTAACTCTTCATTCTCATAGACTGCCTTTGACAGAATTTTTGAGAATGCCGCCAGATGGTTCTCTTCGGTCAATTCTTCTTGAGCTTCATTTAAGCATATCTCTTTTTGACATGAAAGGACAGCAAGGCCAGCGAATGTGATAAACGCGATCGAAAGTATTTTGATAGTTTTGCTGCACATGGTCATTGAGCTTTAAACGTCTTACATTGAAAATGTGCAACAAAGCTATATTGGAAATTAATATTAACCGCATCAAAATTCGCGAACCATACATTTTGGTTCTTGAACGATACATTAAGAGGGGTGAGCATTTCGGGGAGGGGCAGGTGATCTGCATGATACACCTGCTCGGAATTGACCCGGCTCCCCGGCCGATAGTTTTCGCATATTTTTCTTAAACGTTTTATT
>CAVECU010000012.1:0-19308 GCA_963614015.1 uncultured Eubacteriales bacterium | reverse complement strand
TGAATATGACCGAGCGCATAGGCTATTGGGTCGATATGAACGATCCGTACATCACCTATGACAACAGATATATCGAGACACTCTGGTACCTTCTCAAGAAGATCTATGACAAGGGTCTCCTGTACAAGGGCTTCTCGATCCAGCCGTATTCTCCGTCCGACGGGACGGGACTCAGCACCCACGAGCTGAATCAGCCGGGATGCTACAAGGATGTGACCGACACCACGGCCACAGTCCAGTTCGAGATAATCAAGGACGCGAAGTCCCAGCCGCTGTTCGGTCTGGAGACTCTGCCTGTCTATTTCCTGGCGTGGACTACTACGCCGTGGACGCTTCCTTCCAATACGGCTCTCTGCGTGGGTCCGGAGATCGAATATGTGAGAGTCAAGTCGTTCAACCCGTACTCCGGAGCGGAGGCCATCTACGTGGTGGCGAAAGCACTCGTCGGAGAGTGGTTCAGCTCAAAGGCCGAGGGTCTGACGCTCGATGAATACAAGCCGGGAGACAAGCTGGTGCCGTTCAAAGTGCTTGACGGGGTGTTCAAAGGCTCCGATCTGGCCGGTATCAGGTATCATCAGCTCATCCCTTGGTTCAAGCCTCTCGGGGGCGATGCGTTCAGAGTGATAACAGGGGACTATGTGTCTGTGGAAGAAGGTACTACCGGCATCGTGCATATCGCTCCGACATTCGGCGCCGATGACAAGAGAGTGGCTGCCGCGGCCGGCATACCGCCTATGATGGTCATAGACCGCAGCGGAGTGCAGCAGGCCCAGGTGGACAGGGAGGGAAGATTCTATCCTTATGAAGACCTCGACCCGGAATATGCCGGGAAATATGTGGATCCGTCTTACAGGGAGTTTGCGGGGAGATATGTGAAGAACGCATTTGACGACTCTCTGCCGAAAGACGCCCCTACGCTCGATGTGGACCTGTGCATGATGCTCAAGGCCGACGGCAGGGCGTTCAAGATACAGAAGCACGTGCACAGCTATCCTCACAGCTGGAGGACGGACAAGCCGGTGCTGTATTATCCGCTCGATGCGTGGTTCATCAAGACCACTGCGGTGAAGGACAAGATGGTGGAGCTCAACAAGACCATCACATGGAAGCCGGAGTCCACGGGGACGGGGCGGTTCGGACAGTGGCTTGAGAATATCCAGGACTGGAACCTGTCCAGAAGCCGTTTCTGGGGCACTCCGCTGCCTGTATGGCGCACCGAGGACGGCAAGGAGGAGAAGTGCATAGGCTCTCTCAAGGAGCTCTATGCGGAGATAGACAAGGCTGTGGCCGCCGGGATTATGGCCTCAAATCCTCTAAGGGACAAAGGCTTCGATCCGGAAGACATGAGCCGGGACAATTATGACAAGATAGATCTCCACCGTCCGTATGTGGACAACATCTGTCTCGTCTCCGACACCGGCCGCAAGATGACGAGGGAGAGCGATCTCATCGACGTGTGGTTTGACTCCGGCTCGATGCCTTATGCTCAGGAAGGGCTCCGGGGCATCGGCTCTCCGAAATTCGGCTGCACGGCGGATTTCATCGCGGAGGGTGTGGACCAGACGAGAGGATGGTTCTACACGCTGCACGCCATCCACACGATGGTCAGCGGGACTCCCGCATTCAAGAGAGTCATCTCCAACGGACTTGTCCTCGACAAGAACGGTGACAAGATGAGCAAGCGTCTCGGCAATGCCGTGGATCCGTTCGCGCAGCTCGACAAGTTCGGTCCGGATGCGCTCAGATGGTATATGCTCACCAACGCCCAGCCTTGGGACAACCTCCGCTATGATGAGGAAGGCGTGGACGAGGTGAGGAGGAAATTCTTCGGCACACTGTACAATACATATTCATTCTTCGCCCTGTATGCCAATGTGGACAAATTCGATCCGTCGGCATCGGCGAAGGTCCCTTATGAGCGCCGTCCCGAGATAGACAGATGGATCATCTCTCTGCTCAACACCCTCATCAAGGATGTGCGGACCGCCTATGAAGACTACGATGTGACATCGGCCGGGCGAATGATTCAGACTTTCGTCTGCGACCACCTGAGCAACTGGTATGTCCGCCTCAACAGGAAGCGTTTCTGGGGAAGCGGCGCGGACGAGGACAAGCTTGCCGCATATCAGACGCTTCATGAGGTGCTGAAAGACATAGCGATACTTGCGGCTCCGATAGCTCCGTTCTACATGGACAGGCTCTACCTGGATCTTGTCCCTGACGGCGAGGAGTCGGTGCACTACACTCTGATGCCGGACTTCGATCCTGCCGTGATAGACAAGGACTTGGAAGAGAGGATGGAGCTGGCGCAGAGAGCGTCTTCGATGGTGCTGGCCCTTCGCCGCAAGGTCAATATCAAAGTCCGTCAGCCGCTGTCCAAGATCATCGTGCCGGTGATTTCCGACAAAGTCAGGGAGCAGCTCGAGAAGGTGAAGTCCCTGATTCTCGGCGAGGTCAATGTCAAGGAAGCCGAATTCATCTCCGATACGGCAGGCATCATCACCAAGAAGATAAAGCCTAATTTCAAGACCCTCGGCAAGGCGTACGGCAAGAGAATGAAGGAGATCGCTGCCGCCTTCGGCGGGATATCGCAGAGCGAGATAGGCCTGATACAGGCTGCGGAGGCGGCAGGGGAGCCGTATGACCTCCATCTTCCGGACGGAGATGTCACGCTGAACCCCGGAGACTATATGATATCTTCCGAGGATATGCCGGGATGGCTCGTGGCTTCCGACGGCCCTCTCACGCTGGCTCTGGACATCGAAGTGAGCGATGCACTCAAGAATGAGGGCGTGGCCCGCGAGCTTGTGAACAGGATACAGAACATAAGGAAAGACAGCGGATTCGATGTCACCGACAAGGTGGACGTAGTGATATTCGCAGACGGGGATGACCGCGGAGAGATAGAGTCCTCCCTGTCCTCCTACGGCGACTATGTGTCGGCTCAGACGCTGGCATTGTCCGTAACTCTGGAGAGCGCCGGCGCCGCCGCTGACGGGGCTGTCGGGGTGGAGTGGAACGACGCTCAGATAAAGATCGCGGTAAGCCGCAGAGTACAATAAGGTACAACAATAAAACAGATTCTGACCATGGAAGAGACCAGACAGAATGTGCAGGCTCCGGAGAAGACTCGCTACAGCGATGCGGAGCTTGAAGAGTTCAAGGCGATCATAAACGAAATGCTCGCCAAAGCAAGAAAGGAATATGACACGCTGAGACACGTCGTGATGCACAACGGCACCAACGACATCGAAGATACAACGCCTTCATTCAAGACCGTAGAGGACGACGGAGCGATGCAGCTCTCCCGCGAGGAGGCCAGCCAGCTGGCCCAGAGGCAGTACAAGTTCATCCAGAATCTGGAAGCGGCGCTGGTACGTATCGAGAACAAGACTTATGGCGTGTGCCGTGTGACGGGGAAGCTGATCCCCAAGGAGAGGCTCAGGCTTGTGCCTCACGCCACTCTTACAGTGGAGGCCAAGGAGAAGATGGCCAAAGGCGGGAGGTAGATATGAAGATTTCCAAAGGCAGGTGGTTGCTCGTTTTGGGGATTGTGCTTGTAGCGGTCGATCAGACAATCAAGATTCTGGTCAAGACCGATATGACAATCGGGGAGCATTTCAATGTCCTCGGGAATTGGTTTCAGATCCTTTTCATAGAAAATGAAGGGATGGCGTTCGGTATGAAGTTCGGGGGAATGGCGGGCAAGTTTCTGCTCACACTCTTCCGGCTTTGTCTTTTCGGCTTCCTCTGCTGGTGGATAACCGTGCTTGTCCGCAAGGGACGTGCCGTCACTGACGCCGCCACGGGTGTCAAGACCTATGAGAGCGTGCCGGCAGGGGTGCTGATAGGCCTGACCCTCATCGCATCGGGTGCGTTGGGCAATATCATAGACTGCCTGCTGTACGGACAGATTTTCTCCGAGTCCACGGCTTACGATGTGGCCAGACTTGGAGGCAGCTATGCCGGAGTGATGTTCGGCAAGGTGGTGGATATGTTCTATTTCCCGCTGATTGACACGACCTGGCCGTCCTGGCTGCCTGTCATAGGGGGGAAGGCGTTCCGCTTCTTTGAGCCGGTGTTCAACTTCGCGGACAGCTGCGTCACGGTGGGGGCGTTCTATCTGATATTGTTCCAGTACAGATTCTTCACGTCGGACAAGTGACCCCTGTACATATGCGGGACTGCGGCGGAAGTTGGACGAAATGAGTTTTAACAATATATGACAATATGAGAGTAAAAGCATTGTTCTGGTCAATGATCGCTGCTGCGTCATTGACTCCTGTAGTCACGGGCTGCGAGGAAGATGAGAATCTCGGCGAGCCCCGGATTGATATCGAGAACTCGGAGATCTCCTTTGAGAAGACGGCGTCGACTCAGACGGTCGAGTTCATTTCCACAAGAGACTGGACGGCGACGGTGGAAGACGGCGTGGAATGGGTGAGCGTCGAGCCGAAAAGAGGCGTGGCCTCCTCGGATCCTGTCAAGGTGAAAGTCACCGTACTGGACAACGACGGCTATGACCGCGAGTGCACGATAACTCTCGACGCCTCCAGCCTGATCAAGAAGACGCTGACCGTAAAGCAGGCCGGCAGCGGCAAGATTGAGGGAGTGATAGGCGGGATTGCCGCCGGAAAGGCAGGTGAGTCCGTGTCTGTGGAAAATGTTCTTGTGACAGGCGTCACCACCCGAAGTTTTGTGGTCACTGACCCTACCGGAAGCATATTGGTGTTCCTGAACAGTCAGCCGAGCGTGAAAGTGGGCGACAAAGTGGATGTGAAAGGTACGACTGATTCGCATAACGGTCAGATACAAATCGCATCTCCTACTGTCAGCAAAGTCTCGTCGGGCAATTCGGTGACATATCCTTCTCCCGTGGAGATCAATGAAAGCAATATATCGACATACAGCAGCTCCACGGCAGACTCCAAGGTGGAATACGTATCTTTCAAGGGGAATGTGAAGAAAAACGGAAGCTACTACAACATCTACATAGGGAGTTACGATGCGAAAGATCTGTCGCTGTCATATTATCCGGGGGATATGGACGCTCTGGTGGATACGGAGATCGCTGTCGAAGGATGGTATGTCGGCGGCGGCACACATTATCAGGTGGTTGCGGTCAAAGTCAACGGTAATAAGATCATCAGCGCTGACGGCTCCGCTGACTCCGGAGACCAGGAGGAGGCCAAGGAGATGACCATCTCAGAGGCCCTCGCATCGGCCGCCGGCGTGAAAGCCATCGTCACCGGTACCGTGGCCGCCACCTACAAGAGAGGTTTCATCATCACTGACGGCACGGACTATCTTCTCGTCTATGACGGAGAGAAATGTGCGGCTGCGGAGAAAGACAAGGTGAAAGTGACCGGAACTACGGCTGCCTACGGCGGGCTCATGCAGCTCAGCGCACCTGAAGTCTCTGTCCTGTCGAGCGGGGAGGCGCTGACCCTGCCTGAGCCGAAGGCGCTTTCTGCGGCTGAATTCGATGCCTGGTCTTCCACCAAGATCGAGTACATCTCGTATGAAGGCACGCTGGCCGTAAGCGGCAATTACTACAATGTCAATGTCGCCGGCGCTTCCAAGAATGTCGGCAGTCTATATATTAATGATTCTTTCGGCGCATCGTCCTACAACGGGAAACAGGTCAAGGTGACCGGATTCTTCGTCGGGATATCCTCTTCCAAGTATATCAATACTATGGTCACGAAGCTTGAAGAGTCAGCTTCTCCATATCTTTCTGTAAGCTCCACGGCCATCTCCGCCTTGGCCGATGCCGTATCGGCTACGTTCAGCATCTCTTCCAATGTGGCCTGGACCGTAACTTCCGGCAATGCGGCCTACACTGTGTCGCCGGCTTCCGGCAGCGGTGACGCCACAGTCACCGTCAACTTCGCCGCCAACACTTCGGACGCGGACGTGACTGTCAGCCTGATCGTCTCCACTACAGCCGAAGTTGCCACCAAGTCCCATACCGTGACGCTCACCCACAAGGGCAAGATCTCATCTTCCGTAGATTATTCGAGCAATGTGACTTGGAAGCTGGGAGATAACGCTTATGACAAGACATCAGGAGGAACGAACGCACAGACCGGGACTGTCAATGATGTGAAAGTGGACAATATGCTCAAGCTCGGAACATCATCGAAGGCTGGAAAAGCCACGCTGACATTGCCTGCGGGCACGAAGAAATTGTCTTTCTATGCGGTGGCGTGGAAAGGTACGAGCGCGACGATAGTTGCCACGGTGGATTCCAAGGAGATCAAGACCTGGGATGTCGCCGGCAATACAGGAGCTACAGGAAGTCCCAAATATACGATGACCGTTGCGGATTCCGACAAATACTCATATTCTTTCGATACGGCTCTTGCCGCCGATACTGAAGTGGAGATAACCACGAGCAAGGCAGCCAGGGTCATCCTGTTTGCAATAAATGCCGAGAAATAGATTTCTGTCATCCGGAAGACTGTCTCTCGGATACATCAAGGCCATAGCCGTCACGGTCTCCGTGGCGGCATTGGTCGCTTCCACGTGCAGTGAAGAAGCGGTGGAGATCACTGTCGCTCCGGAGCTGAAGGCCTCCAAGACGGAGATCCCAGCAGCGGGCGGAAGCCAGTTCATCTCCGTGACGGTGGCGGGGGCGTGGACGCTCAGCGCTGCAGCCCCGGATGGAGGGGATGCCGATTGGCTGCAGATCAATCCTGCTTCGGGAGAAGGCAGCACCGGGAGCGTGGTGCTCAAGGCCGCCGCGAACACCGGTGAAGAGTCAAGAAGCGCAGTGCTCACTCTTGCCGTCGCCGGAGAGGACGCGCCTGTGACGGCGATATTGATTCAGAAGGGGACGACAGCCCCTGAGCCGGATCCGGAACCCGAGCCCGAGCCGAGGAAATACGGCTGGCTGGAACTTCCGGCCATATCGTCCGGTGCCGCCGTGTACAAGCATTCGATGACGCTGGGTACGACAGTGACCAGAAACTACACTTTCCAGTGGAACAGCAGCGCGCTTGTGGCTGACTGGGTGGCATATCCGCTCAGCAGCTGGAACATAAGCTCCGGCTACAGGACAGAGGAGTGGGCGCTTGACCCGTTGCTTCCGGAGGAGTCCCAGCCGGTTCTGTACAGGGGCTTCGGTGTCGGCACCGACGGCAACAGATATGATCGCGGCCATCAGTGCCCGTCCGCCGACCGTCTCAGCTACAGCGGCAATGTCCAGACGTTCTACGGTACGAACATGACTCCGCAGATGAACAGCTTCAACGCATACATCTGGGCCAATCTCGAGAGCAAAGTCCGCTCCTGGGCGAAAAGCTCGGACACCTGCTATGTCGTGACAGGATGTGTCACGGAGGGCAGCACCGTCTATGCGCCGGACAACATGGGCAAGAAGGTGACAGTCCCTGTCCGATATTACAAGGCCGTGCTCCGCTACAGCCGCAGCTCCACGCTCGGCTTCTCCGGATATATGGGATGTGCCATACTTCTCGACCACAAAGGCTACGGCAATTCGGCCATTACGAGCTCGATGGGGATGTCCATCGATGAGCTGGAAGAGAAGCTGGGAATGGATTTCTTCGTCAATCTGCCCGATGCGATAGGCGAAGAAGAGGCCGCCAAGGTCGAGGCGCAGGACCCGAAGACCATAAGCTGGTGGTGGTAGAGCCGCATAGCTTCTAAATTTTTGAAGACATGAAGAAGATAATATATTCTGTCCTTATATTCTTCTCGCTGTCGGCTGTGCTGTATGCAGCCCCGGGAAGTCCCAGGAGGTATGTTCTGGGGTTCTACAATGTGGAGAATCTCTTCGACACATATCATGATGAGGGTAAGAACGATTATGAGTTCCTTCCCGACGGGGCGAACAAATGGACTGAAGCCAGATATGAGAAGAAGCTCCACAACATCGCCACGGTGATAAAGGCCATGGCGGAGGAGAACGGAGCTTTCCACACGGTGCTCGGTCTCAGCGAAGTGGAGAATCGTCACGTCCTTGAAGACCTTGTCAGTCAGCCGGAAATAGCCGGAGCGGACTACCAGATAGTCCATTATGACGGTCCGGACAGGCGGGGCGTGGATGTCGCTCTTCTCTACAGGCCGGGCCAGTTCGAGGTGGAGGCGAGCGAGTCCATACCGTTTGATTTCAACAGCAAGACCATCACCTTCAGTATGAACCGGGAGGAACAGGACTATTTCCGCACCAGGGACATACTGATGGTCAGAGGCAGGCTCGGAGGCGAGATGTTCGCATTCTTCGTGGCTCATCTGCCGTCACGCATAGGCGGCAAGGGTCAGGATCTGCGCAGCCGTGGCGCCGAGATCATCTACGACCGCTCGATAAGGCTGATGGAGGAATATCCCGGCATCAAGATCATGGTGATGGGCGATATGAACGACAACCCCACGGACGAGAGCATGACCGTCTATATGCATGGGAAGGAGTTCCCGTCCGAGGTGGGCGAAACGGATTTCTTCTCTCCGTTCCTCCCGATGCTGAGGGCCGGCTACGGCTCCCTCGCCTACAGGGGCGCGTGGAACATATATGACATCATCCTCGTGAACAGCCTTCTCGTGAATGCGCCGAAGGGCAGTCTCCGTATAGTGCCGATAGTGAAGAAGAAATACTACGGCCGGGTGTTCAGCCAGCCGTTCATGGTGCAGCAGACCGGGCAGTACAAGGGCACGCCTTTCCGCACATTCTCCAGCGGCACTTTCATAGGAGGATACAGCGACCATTATCCCACGTATATCGTGGTAAGCAACCGTTAACAACAATATGAACAACAGACGTTTTATAATCATTGCGGCTTCTCTCCTCGCCTGCGCCGCGGCATCCGCCCAGAGCTACACCGGAGGCGTCAAGGGGACGGTCGTGGACCGTTCGGACAGGACTGCGGTGCAGGGCGCACAGCTGACGCTTCTGTCGGACGGCAAGCCGGTAGCCGCCATAAAGTCCGCTCCGGACGGCACATTCCTCATCCCCGAACTCAAGGACGGGGTCTATGAGCTGGAGATCAAGATGCCGGATTATCTCCCCGCACATATCAATGTCACGGTCAATGACGGATATGTGAAAAACATGTTCAACCTCTCGCTGACCCGCGTGCACAAGGTTGCGGAAGTGGACGATGCGAGCTTCACGGAGTTCGATATGGATGACTCCGGCTATCAGGACAGCCCGACAATCCTTTTCGGGCAGAACGACGTGTTCAACAACATGGCCGGATACAACTTCAGCGCAGTCCGTTTCCGCGTGCGCGGATACTCGAGCGAGTCGCAGGACGTATATCTGTCGGGCGTGCGGATGAACGACGCCATCACCGGTTATACTCCATATTCCTTGTGGAGCGGACTCAATGAGGCCACGAGAAGCAAGGAATCCGCAAACGGCGCCGAGATCTCCGACTATGGATTCGGAGGCTACAACGGGCTCACCAACATCGACCCGTCGGCATCGCAGGTGCGTACCGGCTGGAGAGGAAGCGTGCTGACCAACAGCGCATTGTACCGTCTCCGCCTGATGCTGACCTATGGCTCCGGAGAGCTGGATGGCGGCTGGTCTTATGCGTTCAGCGCATCGGCAAGGCTCGGCGGGAATGACTGGATCAAGGGCGTGTACTACCGCTCTTTCGCATATTACGGTTCCGTAGGCAAGAAGTTCGGGGACGTCCACAAGGTCGGCTTCACTTTCATGGCCGCCCCGGGGCAGAGAGGCGCCCAGAACGCTTCCACGCAGGAGGTCTATGACCTTATGGGCGACAATATGTACAACTCCAACTGGGGCTACTATGGCGGCAAGGTGCGCAATGCCCGCGTCCGCAAGACACACGAGCCCATAGCCATCCTCAAATACGATTTCACTCCGGAATCGAAGAAGTTGAGCGCTTCCGCGACCGCTCTGTACCGCTTCGGCAAGAACGGATACACAGCCATCGACTGGTATGACGCTCCGGATCCGAGACCGGACTACTACAGGAATCTTCCGAGCTATTTCTATATGGAGAATCCGGATTACAACCGGACGAACCTGTCCAAGGCCAAGTGGGCCGAATATGCCTGGACTTCGGACATAGCCTCCACGACCCATATCAACTGGGACAGGCTCTATGCCGTGAACTCGATGAACAATGTGGACGGAGCGAACCGCTCCAAATACGTGATCGAGGAGAGGCGCACCGACCAGCGGGAGCTGAATCTGGCGGCGAATGCCAAATGGACTCCGTCAAGACTTCTGACGGTGGCCGGCGGAGCGTCGTACCGATGGAACCGCACCGAGTACTACAAGATTCTGGACGATCTGCTCGGCGGTGACTATTATATTGACATTGACCAGTTTGCGGAGAGGGATTACGCTTCTTCCGAGACTATGTACCAGAATGACCTGGACTATTGGATGGCCAACGGCAAGGCGCGAACCCTTGGGAAAGGTGACAAATACGGGTATGACTACTATGCCAATGTCCGCCGTGCCGAGGCCTGGGCTTCAGGACGGCTCTCCTTCGGAGGGCTCGATGCCGCCCTGGCCGCCCGCATAGGCTACAGCAAATTCTGGAGGGAAGGTCTTGTGCGCAAGGGCTTGTTCCCGGGACTTGACCCGTCCGGCAATCCTATGACGGACAAGGACGGCAATGTCATCACCAATTATGACCCGGTAAGCGGCGAAGCCATCACGTCTCTCGGCAAATCCGCAGTCAAGGATTTCCTCACGGGCTCAGCCAAGCTCAATCTTTCATACACTCTCTCCGGCGGGCACAGGATCTATGCTGATGCCGGCTATATCGAAGAGGCCCCTACGTTTTCGCAGGTCTTCGTGTCGCCGAGGACGAGGAATTCCATCGTCCCGGGACTTGAGACGGTCAAGACGCTCACCGCAGACTTGAACTATGCCTGGAGCAATTCGGGATATGACGTGAGAGTGACCGGATTCTACACATCCATACTGGATCAGACGGACGTGATGAGCTTCTGGGATGACGCCCAGAACTCGTTCACCAACTTCGCGATGTCCGGAATCGACCAGCGTCACGTGGGTATGGAGCTCGGGTTCAAGGTGCCTACGCCTGTGTCCAACCTCTCCGTGCAGGGCGTGTTCACTTACGGCAAATATGTATATACTTCCAATCCGAGGATGTATCAGACTTACGACAACAGCGCAAGCATCATCACCGGGACTTACGATGTGACCATCCCTTACTGGAAGAGCCATCCGGACAAGAACGGCAAGACCGTGCAGCACTATGTGCCGAGCACGCCGCAGCTGGCCGCCAGCCTGGGACTTGCGTGGAACAAGAACTACTGGTTCGTGGATGCGGATGTGGATTTCTTCGGCAATTCGTATCTGGATATGAATCCTCTGTACAGGACCGACATGGCGACTGCGGGCCCGGACAATACCGTGACCGCGGAGGAGATAGACTACATGGCGTCTCAGGAGAAATTCGACGATGTGTTCCTGGTCAATGCCAGCGTGGGCAAGTCGTGGTATCTCAGGAGCAAGTATCAGATAGGCTTCTCGCTGCAGGTCAAGAACTTGCTGAACAACAGGAATGTCCGTACCGGAGGATATGAGCAGACCCGTCTCGTGGACAACACTGTGAACAAGGAGAGGTACTACAGGTTTGATTCCAAGTATTTCTACATGAGCGGCATCAACTATATGCTCAATGTCTATTTCCGCTTCTAAAGAACGAATTATGAACAAGATAATCTATTGTATATTCTCCGCCGCAGCGGCTCTCTCCGCCCTCAGCTCCTGTGAGGAATGGGAGCCTGTCTTCACGCTGGACTACGGCAAGGCGGATGTTTACAGCCCGGAGACGCTGACTGCGAACATGTCGATAAAGGAGCTTAAAGCCCTGTATGACAATAAGCCGCGTTATATCTCCGAAGATATCGTCATCGGCGGGCAGGTGATTTCCAATGACAAGGCCGGCAACATCTACAGAAGCATCTACATACAGGATGCGACGGCGGCCATCGAGCTGAAGCTCGGCAAGACGGGCCTGTACAACGACTACAAAGTGGGGCAGTGGATCTATGTCAAGTGCAGCGGGCTCACGCTGGGCACTTACGCGGGGATGCTGCAGCTCGGCTATGAAGACCCTTCGGGTGAGTATGATACGGCATATATCGATGTCCAGTACATCATCGACACTCATATAATAAGAGGTGAAATGGGTGCTCCGGTGCAGGCCAAGACAGTCGCCGAGGAGGATCTGAAGAAAGCGGACAATCTCGGCTGCTATGTGGAGCTCAAAGGTCTGCAATATGCCGATGAGGTGTTCTGCCTCGTGTATGTGGACCAGAACAAGGACAAGAGCGCCAACTCCAACCGCATATTCTTCTCCGGCAAGTCTTGGGGGATTGACTCCTGGGCCATGTCCAAGCAGGGCTACATAGACTTTCTCCGGTCCGGAGTCCTGGACAGCGGGAATGTGAATGACAACTCGGCCACTGTCGCGCAGATCAAGGACAAGCTCATCAGCGGGGCCACGGCCTATGCCGTGAGCCAGTATTTCCGCATGGGAAGCACGGATATCCAGATCCGCACCAGCGGCTATGCCAAGTTCGCGGACACGAAGATGGACAGGTCTGTCAAAGTCGGTGAGGACGCTTCCGGCGCTCCGGTGTATCTCAACATTACCGGAGGCAGCAGGATCAACGTCAAGGGAATCCTCACCACATACAACGGCGAGCCGCAGTTCCTCCTGATCGATCTGGACGGAGTCTCCGCCGCCGAGTAGAGCCGGGGCGCGATATTTTGCGTTTTGGAAAATAATTGCTACCTTTGCGACCCCTATAATGTGTAGGGATCGCAAAGTTTTATTATTAACCATTTAAAGATCAAGACAGTGGACACACAAAGCTACAAGTCAGTCTACCTCAACAAGGCGACTGTGAAGAAAGAGTGGGTCGTCATTGATGCTACCGATCTGGCACTTGGTCGTCTTGCAGCCCGCATTTCTCTTGTCCTCAGGGGCAAGACCAAGCCGGGTTTCACTCCGAACGTCGATTGCGGTGACAACGTCATCGTTATCAATGCGGAGAAAGTCGCCCTCAAAGGCAAGAAGATGACCAACAGAGTTTACACTCGCTACACGGGATTTCCCGGCGGGCAGCGTTTCTCTACGCCAAGGGAGATTCTTCAGAAGAGACCTGCTGAACTGATCAGGAAGTCCGTAAAAGGCATGCTTCCTAAGACCCGTCTTGGTGACAAGATCCTCGGCAACCTGTTCATCTATGCAGGCCCTGAGCATCCTCATCAGGCGCAGCAACCAAAAGAAATTAAGTTGAACGAAATTTAAACAGAGCAAATGGAAAAAACAGTAAACGCCCTTGGAAGACGTAAATCAGCTGTGGCTCGTGTTTATGTCGCAGCCGGTTCAGGCAATGTGACTATCAATGGAAAAGAGCTCAAGGAATATTTTCCTGATGAGACTCTCCAGTACATTGTAAGTCAGCCATTCGAAGTTACCGGTACGGCAGGTCAGTTTGACGTTAAGGCCAATCTCGTCGGAGGTGGAATCAAAGGTCAGGCAGAAGCAATGAGACTCGGTATCGCTCGCGCACTTTGCGAAGTAGATAAAGAGGCTTACCGCTCAGCCCTTAAAACCGCAGGATTCCTCACCCGCGACTCAAGAGAAGTCGAGAGAAAGAAACCTGGTCAGCCTGGTGCACGTCGCCGCTTCCAGTTCAGTAAGCGTTAATCTTACGGACACATTGATTTACTTGCACGGTCCGGTGCAGAAATCTTCAGATCTGAAACAGGATGTGAATTCTGTCTTAGCTGCTTGAAGATTGCCGAGACTGCGGAAAATCCGGGAGACCGGCCTTATTCAGACCGCTGCTTCAGGATTGATGAAAAGAGCCCGACAGGTCACGGCTAAAGCCTGAAGGGAAAGTGTAACAAAAGAAACATCACTAAAAATGCCAAGAACAAATTTCCAAGAATTGCTCGAAGCAGGTGCGCATTTCGGGCATCTTGCCAGGAAATGGAATCCTAAGATGGCCCCTTATATCTTCATTGAGAGGAACGGGATTCATATCATCGACCTGCACAAGAGTGTTATCAAGATAGATGAGGCTGCGGAGGTTATGAAGGAGTTCGCCCGCTCGGGCCGCAAGATTCTTTTCGTAGCCACGAAGAAGCAGGCAAAAGAGATCATCGCTGAGAAAGCCGCTTCAGTGAACATGCCTTATGTGACAGAAAGATGGCCGGGCGGTATGCTTACCAACTTCCCGACAATCCGCAAAGCTGTCAAGAAGATGAATACCATCGACAAGATGAAAGAAGATGGTACCTATGACAAACTCGCCAAGCGTGAGCGTCTCCAGGTGGACCGCCAGAGAGCCAAGCTTGAGAAGAACCTCGGCTCCATCAAGGATATGAGCCGTCTCCCGTCAGCACTTTTCGTAGTGGACATACAGAAAGAGGCAAATGCCGTCAAAGAGGCAAACCGTCTTAACATTCCGGTAATCGCCATGGTTGATACTTGTTGCGATCCTACCCCGATTGATTATGTGATTCCGGCAAATGACGATGCCGCAAAGTCCATCGAGTATATCACGAACGCACTTTGCGCTGCCATTCAGGAGGGATTGAGCGAAAGGAAGCTTGAGAAGGAGAAAGAGGTTACATCTGCTGAGTCTGCCGAGAAACCGGCGGTAAAGAAGCTCCGTCCTCGCAAGGGGGCGAAGGCTGACGAGGCTGCGGAAGTGTCCGAAGCCCCTGCCCAGGCGGAGGAGGCTCCGAAGGCTGAAGCCGAGGCCGCTCCCGCAGAAGAAGTAAAAGCAGAATAATCTTTTAAAACAGAATTCACTATGCAGATCACAGCAGCTGACGTAATGAAATTACGTAAGATGACCAGCGCCGGTATGATGGATTGCAAGAATGCTCTTACAGAGGCAGAAGGCGATTTCGACAAGGCGGTTGAGATCATCCGTGAAAAAGGCAAGCTCATCGCTGCCAAGAGAGCTGACCGCGAGACTACCGAGGGCGCTGTCCTCGTCCGCATCCAGGGGGATAAGGCGATCATCGTCTGCCTCGGCTGCGAGACCGACTTCGTCTCCGCCACTCCGGACTTCAAGGCTCTCGCCGGCAACATAGCTGACGCCGCCATCGCAGCATTCCCTGCTGACGCTGAGGCGCTCAAGGCTGTAAAGATGGCCGACGGCCACACTGTCGAGGAGGAGATCTCCGCTCAGACGGGCAAGACCGGTGAGAAGCACGTTCTCGCATATTATGCCACTCTCGAGGCTCCGTTCGTAGCGCAGTATGTGCACAACAACTCCAAGGTGGCTTCCATCGTCGCATTCAACAAGGAAGTTCCTGCCGAGGTGGGCAAGAACGTCGCAATGCAGGTGACATCCATGCATCCTGTTTCCGTTTCCGAGGCCGACTGCCCGAAGGAGACCGTGGAGAAGGAGCTTGCGATGTACAAGCAGCAGATCGCGGAAGATCCGAAGATGGCCGGCAAGCCTGAAGCTATGCTGGAGAACATCGCCAAGGGCAAGCTGAAGAAATTCTTCAAGGAGCAGACTCTGGAGGATCAGGAGTATATCTGGGACGGCAAGATGTCAGTCCTCGACTATATCCACACCGCAGACAAAGAGGCCAAGGTGCTTGCATTCAAGAGATTCAGTCTCAGCGACTAATCCTCTTGTTCTGATATTCTTTTCAAATAATCCGGTTCACACATTCGCGAACCGGATTATTTTGGTATATTTGTGAGGATGCAGCCTTGAGCCTGAGAGGCGCCTTGACGCACGGAAGGAGAGATAACACTGAAACGACGGCATCTGCAATCTGTCTGCACACAAAAATTGATATATAATTATGAAACAACTGCTGTTTTTGAACCTCGGAGCGGGCGAAATCGTGATCATCGCTCTTGTGGTTCTTCTCCTTTTCGGAGGCAAGAAAATCCCTGAACTCATGCGTGGCATAGGCAAGGGCGTCAAGAGCTTTAAGGACGGAATGAACGAGATCGAGAAGGATATCACCGCCGAGCCAAAGCCGGAGACGAAGTCTGAAGACAAAACACAACAACAATAATACTAACACTAATTCAAAACATTGATTCTGATGGAAAAGGAAATGTCAAGAAGGTCGTTTCTGAAGGCTGGAACAGCCGCAGCTATCGGCCTGTCCGTCGCTCCGGGCGATGTCTTCGCTTCTGCCGCATCCCGCAAGAAAGCGGCCGTGCCTGCGAATGAAAAACTCAATATTCTCGGAGTGGGTATCGGAGGCCGCGGGGCTCACGACCTGAAGGAGATGGAGACTGAGAACATCATCGGTCTCTGCGATGTGGACTGGAAATATGCAGACCACGTCTTCAAGAGATATCCGAACGCAAAGAAGTACAGCGACTACCGCAAGATGTTCGATGAGATGCTCGACAAGGCTGATGCCGTGATGGTGGCTACCGCCGACCATACGCACGCCATCATCGCCGCGGAGGCTATGGCTGCCGGCAAGCACGTCTATGTGGAGAAGCCGCTTACTCTCACCGTGTATGAGGCAAGGCTTCTGACCAAGCTCGCCGCCAAATACAAGGTGGCAACCCAGATGGGCAACCAGGGCGCATCAAGCGCGGGCACTAGGAAAGCCATCGAGTGGCTGTGGAACGGTGAGATCGGCGAAGTGCGCCGTGTGGACTGTTTCACTGACCGTCCTATCTGGCCTCAGGGTCTTGAGAGGCCTACGAAAGTGGAGGAAATCCCTTCCACTCTCAACTGGGAGTCTTTCATCGGACCTGCGCCGATGCGTCCATACAACTCCATCTACACTCCTTGGAACTTCCGCGGCTGGTGGGATTTCGGTACGGGAGCGATGGGCGACATGGCCTGCCATATCATGCACGTTCCGTTCAAGGGCCTGAAGCTCGGCTATCCTGTCAAGGTTGAGGCAAGCTCCACGAATGTCCTCACGGACTCCTGCCCGAGTGCGGAGATGATCCATCTGACATTCCCTGCGAGGGATAATATGGCCAAGCTCGCTATGCCGGAAGTGGAGATCCGCTGGTTCGACGGCGGTTTCAAGCCGGAGAGACCGGAAGGCCTCCCTGCGGGATTCGATCTCAATATGATCGGCGGCTGCAGCATCTTCTACGGAAGCAAGGATATCATGATCGTCGGCACATACGGCTCTGACCCTATTCTCGTGTCCGGAAGGAAGCCTGAAGTCCCTCACATCCTCCGCGAAGTGACTCTCACTCACCAGCAGGACTGGATCCGCGCATGCAAGGAAAGTCCGGAGTCCAGAATCCCTGCGGCATCCGACTTCAGCGAAGCAGGTCCGTTCGTGGAAATGGTGGATCTCGGCGTGGCTGCGGTAAGGCTGCAGGCGCTCAACCAGGTTCTCGAATGGGACGGCCAGAAGATGGAATTCACCAACATCCCTGCCGATGCGACCATCAAAATCCTCGAGAAGGACGGATTCTCCATCCACGACGGTCATCCGACATTCGAAAACAAATATACCGACCCGGTCAACGCCCGCGAATTTGCCGCGAACCTGATCAAGCGCGAATACCAGAACGGCTACAAGCTGCCTGATATGCCGGAATAATACACGGATACTAAACTTTTTGATATGAAACAGATTTTATATGCCACTGCTTCTGTGGTAATGCTTATGGGACTTGCATCTTGTGGCGGCAACGGCAAGAAAGCGGCCGCTCCCGCAGAATTGAAATGGACAGGCACCGAGACTGTCGAGACCAAGGTGGCCAAAGAAGGCGCTCCTGAATATATAGCTGTGGACAAGCCTCAGGTGGATCTCGCCTCCCTGCCGCAGGACAAGGACGGATATTATATCCTGTTCGACGGCCAGACTCTCAACGGATGGCGCGGATATGGCAAGGACGCGGCTCCTTCACGCTGGACAGTGGAAGACGGCAGCATCAAGTTCACAGGCACAGGCTCCGGTGAGGGTCAGACCCTCGAAGGCGGCGACCTGATATTCGCTCACAAGTTCAAGAATTTCCAGCTTGAGTTCGAGTGGAAAGTCTCCAAGGGCGGCAACTCCGGTGTCCTCTATCTTGCGCAGGAGATCAAGACCGTGAAGGAAGACGGCACATCCCAGTGGGAGCCTATCTATATTTCTTCTCCTGAATATCAGGTGCTTGACAATGCCAATCATCCTGACGCCCTCCTCGGCGTAGACGGCAACCGCCAGTCCGCGTCCCTCTACGACATGATTCCTGCCAAGCCGCAGAATCAGAAGCCTTTCGGCGAGTGGAACAAGGGCAAAATCATGGTGTTCAAGGGTACTGTGGTACACGGCCAGAATGATGCCAACGTGGTTGAGTATCATCTGTGGACTCCGAAGTGGACAGAAATGCTCCAGGCATCCAAGTTCTCACAGGAGAAGTGGCCTATCGCATTCGAGCTTCTCAACAACTGCGGCGGCGACAACCACGAGGGTTACATCGGTCTCCAGGATCATGGCGATGACGTGTGGTATCGCAACATCCGCATCAAGGTGATGGACTGATCCGATGTGGCTTCTGAGGTTTCCGTGAGGATAACCTATTGAATCCAAATCTTTTACAGCGTTTTGAACAATTCAGAACAGGACAATATGACATTCTGGGGACATCTCGATGTTCTCAGAATGTCTTTATTCCGTATCTCGGCCTTCATAATGGTGGCGTTCATAGGGTGTTTCATTGCGATGCCCTATATTTTTGATTCCGTCATTCTCGGGCCGACGACATCGGATTTCTTTCTTTACAGATTCTTCGCCTCTCTGGGGCATCTTCCTTTTACGCCGGATTTCGCGGATGAGGGCTTCCATGTCGACATAATCAACATCAATGTCGCATCCCAGTTCATGACCCATATGAAGACTTCGTTCTGGGTGGCCGTTCTGCTGGCTTTCCCTTATATCTGTTACGAAGTCTGGGAATTTGTGAAGCCGGCGCTGCTGAAAAATGAGAAAAGGAACGTGTTCCTGTCTTTCGTGTTCGGCACGGTGATGTTCTATGTCGGCTGTGTCGTGGGCTACGGCCTGGTCTTCCCGCTCACATTCCGGTTCCTCACCGAATACACCATCGGGGATACGATCGTGAATCAGATCAATCTCAACTCGTATATGGGGATGTTCCTGATGATGATCTTCATAATGGGAATCGTGTTCGAGCTGCCGCTTCTGGCCTGGATACTCTCGCAGATGAATCTCATCAGCAGGAAGTTCATGACGGATTACAGGCGTTATGCAGTGGTCGTGCTGCTCGTCCTGGCGGCCGTCATCACCCCGTCCGGCGATCCGTTCACTCTGATGGTGGTGTTCCTTCCGCTCTATATGCTTTACGA
>CAVECU010000011.1:0-21027 GCA_963614015.1 uncultured Eubacteriales bacterium | reverse complement strand
ACGTTCTGTACGACAAGTCCTCCGTCATATCGGTGGCGGGCACGACTCCTGCGATTGTACCGCTTCCGGCACCTGTCCCGACCGTATCGACAGAGGGTGGCATCACGATTTCCTGGGCGGCAGTCGCCGGTGCCGGGTCTTATGCCTATCGCTATCATCCGGCAGGAGAGCCGGGCAGCGCCGTGCAGGGCACTACCGAGTCCACATCAGTGAAGCTTTCCGGACTTGATCCGGGAGATTATGAGTTCTACGTGAGCGCCGTCAGCGGCGAGGAGGCATACAGCGACTCGGAATATGCCAAAGCCGAATTCAATGTGGAGGCCATCGAGCTCTGGAGCGTGGAAGGCACTCTCGACGATGGGGCCGGCAACACCTGGCCAGTCACCATGATTGCCTGGAGCAACGGAACATACACTCTCAAGAACTGGTACAATGTGGAAGGATACGACCTCGAATTCTCCGTCAATGATGACACCACAATCAACATTCTCAACTGCTATGAGGATTACCTGCCGAACATCTGGGCATGGACCGGAACCGAATGGGTACAGCTCTACACTACAGGCGGTTACTCAAGCTTCTATGGAAATCAGAGCGAAGGCGGCTCCGTCTGGTTCTACAGCTACAAGACTTCCGGCTACGCCGAATTCACCTGGAGAGCCGGCACGACTCTGACGAAGAAATAACAAATTCCACACATGATCAGCGAAGCACAGATTGACAAAGCCGCCGAGAGGCTGTTTGCCGAGATAAGTTTCCCCGCCGAGCCGTCGGGGCTGTATGACCCTCTGCGTCATATGATTGACGGCGGAGGCAAGAGACTGCGTCCGAGACTCTGCCTCACGGCATATTCACTCTTCAAGGACACGTTTGATGACGGAATCCTCCAGCCCGCGGCAGGGCTGGAGGTATTCCATACATTCACATTGATACACGATGATATCATGGACAAGTCGCCCCTGCGGCGAGGCAGGCCCACAGTATGGAACAAGTGGTCGGAAGACACCGCCATCCTGTCCGGAGACGTGATGTGCATCGACAGCTACCGGCGTGTGGCTCAGGCTCCGGCGCAGGTGCTCGGCAAAGTCCTGGAGCTGTTCAACACCACGGCGGCACAGGTCTGTGAAGGCCAGCAATATGACCTCGATTTCGAAAGCCGGGAAGATGTCACGATGGCTGAGTACATGAGGATGATCGGGCTGAAGACGGCTGTCCTGCTTGCATGCTCCGCCCGGACGGGCGCGCTGATCGGAGGTGCGGACGACGGGCAGGCGGACAATCTCTACAGATACGGCTACGCTCTCGGTCTGGCATTCCAGGTGGCGGACGACTATCTGGACGCATTCGGAAACGAGAAAGTGTTCGGCAAGCCGATCGGGGGAGACATCATCAACAGGAAGAAGAGCTGGCTGACCATCACGGCTGCGGAAGAGGACTTCCCTGCCATGCTGGAGGCGATGTCTCTGCCGGCATCCACTGACGAGGAGAAAGCGGCCAAGATCAGCAGAGTCACTCAGCTGTACCGGGATCTGTCAGTGGACGGCAAGGCCCGGGACGAGATACGCAGACTGACGGAAGAGGCTCTGGGCTATGCTCATGCCCTGGGCCTTGACGACAGAGCGGAAGACCTTCTCATAAGATTTGCCGACAAGCTCGTGGGCAGGAAGTATTAGGGGCGAAATGGACAGGAAAGAACTCGAAATAATGGCCCCGGCAGGCAATTTCGAATGCCTGATGGCGGCGATTGAAGGAGGGGCGGACTCGGTATATTTCGGAGTGGGACATCTGAATATGCGCTCGCATTCGGCCAACAACTTCCGGACGGAAGACCTGGAAGAAGTGGTGCGCATCTGCGGCAGATATGGGGTCCGGACATATCTCACTCTCAATATCGTCCTGTATCAGGAAGATCTGGAGGGTGCTTACAGGACTCTGGATGCGGCGAAGGCGGCAGGCGTGGACGCGGTCATAGCCTCGGACATGGCGGCCATCACATACTGCCGCAAGATAGGTATGGAGGTGCATATCTCCACGCAGCTCAGCATATCCAATGTCGAGGCCCTGCGGTTCTATGCTGCGTACGCCGATGTGATAGTGCTTGCCCGGGAGCTCAATCTGCACCAGGTCAGAGACATCTACGACACCATCCTCCGGGACGGCATCAAAGGCCCTTCGGGGGAGCTTGTCCGGATAGAGATGTTCGCTCACGGAGCGCTGTGCATGGCCATCTCCGGGAAGTGCTATCTCAGCCTGCAGACTTACGGGGCTTCCGCCAACAGGGGCGCCTGCTACCAGCTCTGCCGCAGGGGCTATGAAGTGACAGACCTTGAGACCGGAACGCAGCTCAACATTGACAACAAATATATCATGTCCCCGAAAGATCTCTGCACCATCGAATTCATGGACAAGATCATAGATGCCGGGGTGAAAGTGTTCAAGATAGAGGGACGGGCAAGATCGGCCGAATATGTGAAGCGCTGCGCCCAATGCTACCGCAGGGCCGCCGACGCCGTCTGCGACGGGACTTATACTCCGGCTCTGGCCGGGGCGCTGAAAGAGCGGCTTTCCGAGGTGTTCAACCGGGGCTTCTGGGACGGCTACTACCAGGGCGCCAGACTCGGCGAATGGAGCGGCGTATATGGCAGCCAGGCGACCCGGAAGAAAGTGTTCTGCGGAAAGGTGACCAACTGGTTTGACCGTATAGGTGTCGCCGAGATCTCCGTCGAGTCAGTCCCGCTCCATATCGGAGACAGATGTCTTGCCACAGGAGCTACGACAGGTGCGGTGGAATTCACTGTGAACGACCTCCGCGTGGCTCTCAAGCCGGCGGAAATCGCCGAAAAGGGTGTCAGATGCTCCGTCGCCATCACCCCCGACAACAAGGGCGTGCGGGAAGGCGACACGGAAAAGCCCGGCGAGAGTCCGTCCGGAGAAAAGATTCCGGTAAGACTGCGCCGGGGCGACAAAATTTATATCTGGGACTAATCCACATTCCAAGAGAACACCCGGAGCCCGAGTTCCGGTGTCTCCTCATCTTTCGCCTTCAGCTCCGATGTGACTTTCTCCGCCACATCATCGGGCACAATCGACAGGATCACATCGTTCTGCGCAGGCCAGGCGTGGCTGCCGTAGTGAGGCTCGCCGTTTTCGGAGCCCCTTCCGTCCACACCGAGCCAGCGGGTGAATCCCCTCTGTCCGTTAGCTTCCAGCACCTCGAGAATCTCCTCGTTGTAGGCCTGGTTGTATGATATGAATAATGCTTTCATCTCTTTGGCAATAATAATCGTCAGACTTTCTTTTCCTGTCAGCGTCAGGCCTTTGTGGAAGCCGCTTGTCTAGCCAGCTTCTTCTGCCTGTGCTTCTCCTGCCGCGTCGCGAACACGCAGTATATCGTAGGGATGAGTACCAGCGTGACGACCGTGGAGACGGTAAGACCCCAAGCCACGGTGATACCGAGAGAGCGCCACATCTCGGAACCCTCGCCCGTACCGATCGCCATAGGTATCATACCGAGCACGGTGGTCAGCGTGGTCATAAGGATAGGGCGGAGACGGCTCCTTGCAGCCGTCACTGCGGCATCAAGGATACCCATGCCTCTCTCGCGGCAAAGGATGAGATAGTCAATCAGCACGATACCGTTCTTGACCACGATACCGATGAGGATTATCACACCTATCATCGCCATCACTCCGAGAGCCGTATCCGTGAGCCAGAGGCCCAGGATGACGCCCACAAGCGCAAACGGCACCGAGAACATGATCACGAACGGACTCATGAACGACTCGAACTGCGATGCCATCACCATATAGACGAGAAGCACTATCAGCACCATGAGCGTGATGAGGTCGCCGAACATATCCTGCTGGTCCTCATAGTCTCCGGCCACAACCGCCGTGATTTCCGAAGGTATCGCCGTGTCGCTTATGGCCTGCTGCGCCGCAAGCACACCGTCGCTCATCGCCTGACCGCCCGCGATGACACCGCTCACGGTGATCATTCTCTGACGGTTCTTCCTCTCGATGGTAGGAGGCACAAGCGTCTCCACGACCGCACCGAGATCCTTGACCTTGATGGCCGAGCCGGCAGGCGTGTTGATGACGATGTTTTCGATATCCTCTATGCTTGTCCTGAACTCCGGCGCATACCGCACTCTGATGTCGTACTCGTCTCCGTCTTCACGATAGTAGGAGTTCACCGAGCCGCTCATGGCCGCGCTTACGGCTGCTGCTGCGGTAGTGGAGCTCAATCCGTTGGCGGCGAGCTTGACTCTGTCGAAATCCACCTGATACTCAGGCGTGTACTGGTCGCGGCTGAGCGTCACCTGCGCAAATGCAGGACTTTCCAGCAGCTTGGATTGCAGCTCTTTGGCGATAGCGTCGGTGGTCTCGAAGCTGTATCCGTAAACTTCGATGTCCACTGATGACGCACCGCCCATTCCGCCCATTCCTTCTGTGACGGTCGCCTTGTGGATCTCGGGGTATTCGGCGAGATCGGCACGTATGATGTCGGCGATATCGCTTGCGGAACGCTCACGGAGCTCCATACTTCCGAGGTTGATGTTCATCGAAATGATATTGGAGCCGTTGGTCTGCATGCTTGCGAACGAATTGTCGGAGTCCGCCTGACCATAAGTGAAGCTGCATATCTTTATTTCCGGGACTTCGCTGCGCACTCTTTCGTAGAACGCCCTTGCGAACTCGCCGGTGACCTGCTCCGAAGTACCTGCATTGAGCTCGATGGATACCGTCAGACGGCCCTGGTCAGCATGAGGGAAATACTCGCTCTTGATCTTCGGTCCGAGAATGCCGAGCACGGCCACGAAGACAGCCATAAGGCTGAGGATGACGGTCTTCCTGTGACGGACGGACCAGTTGATTATCCCGGCGTAGCCATCGGATATGGCGTTGAGTGTCTTGTCAATAGGAGTGAACAATATCGTATGGAGCTTGCCGGTCTTGCGCTTGTTGGAGAGCATCCTCGAGCAGAGCATCGGCACGAGCGCCACGGACGCAGCCAGAGACACGATCATGATGATGCCGACAATCCATCCGAGCTGACGGAACATGATACCGGACATACCGGAGATGAGCGTCAGCGGCAGGAACACGCAGAGCATCGTGAGAGTGGAAGCGACGATGGAAATACCCACTTCCTCAGTACCGTGCACGGCGGCCTCCTTCGGCTTCTCTCCCCTCTCCAGATGCGTCGTTATATTCTCCAGCGCCACGATGGAGTCGTCCACCACCATTCCGATGGCTATGGACAAGGCTGACATCGATATGATGTTCAATGTATTGCCCGTCGCGAAAAGATATACCAGCGAAGCGAGCAGCGATATAGGGATGGACAATATGATGATGAACGTCGCCCTCCATCTTCCGAGGAAGACATACACCACGAGCATGACCACGATGAAGGTGATGATGATGGTCTCCTTCAAGGAGTTGATACTGTTGGTGATATTGTCCGAGCTGTCAATGACGGTCTCTATCCTGATGTCTGAAGGCAATGTCGGCTCTATCGAGGCAAGCGCCTTCCTGACACCGTTGATGACATTCACGGTATTGGTTCCGGTCTGCTTCTGGATGACGATCTGGGCGGAACGGCGGCCGTTGGTCACGGCTTTCTGCTCCTTCTCCTGCTGTCCGTCCTCGACAGTGGCTATATCCCTGAGATATACCGCATTGCCATCCTTGTAGGAAAGCACTACATTCAGCAGCTCGGACGGGTCCGTGAACTCCTTCTGAATACGCAGCGAATATGTCTCCGTGCCAATGTCGATGTTTCCGCTCGGAACGTTCTTGTTCTCAGCCGCAAGAATCGCCGAAACGGTGGAGATGGACAGGCCGTATGCCTGCAGCTTGTGAGGATCGCAATATACGTGGATCTCTCTGGTAGGCGCACCCGATACGGATACCGTACCCACGCCTTTCACCCTCGCGAGAGGAGTGGCCACCTTGTCGTCCAATATCTTGTCAAGCCCCGGGAGACTCTCCTCGGCAGTGGCCGAGAGAATCAGGATAGGCATGTCGTCAGCACTGAACTTGAAGATGACAGGCTGGGAAGCCTGATCCGGCAGGGACGAATTCACCATGTCCAGCTTGTCCCGGACATCGTTCGTGGCTTCCTCTATGTCCACACCGTATTCAAACTCGAGAATAAGGAGGGATATGTTCTCCTTAGACCTGGACGTCAGGTCCTTAAGATTGCTCACACCGTTAAGTCCATTCTCGAGGACTTTGGTGAGGTTGGTCTCGATATCCGCGGCGCTCGCACCCGGATACGACGACATCACCATGATCACGTTGGCATCGAAATCAGGATACAACGCGATGGATGTCTTCATGAAGGAGAACACTCCGAAGATGGCGAACGCGATGAAAATCAGCGCAGTCGTCACCGGTTTGTTCACCGAAGCTCTATATATGCTCATTTCTGTCGTTTTAAATTGACCCGTATCCCGGGATTATTCCTGCACACTGACCTTCGCCCCGTTCCTGAGGCTTGCCTGTCCCTTGACCACGACCTTGTCACCTTCCGATACGCCGCTCAAAATCTCATATTCGGTGCCTACGTGACGGCCGAGCTTCACTTCGCATTCCTTCACGGTGCCGTCACTCTGAAGCACGAATACGGAACGCACGCCAGAGCCCTGCTGCTTGACTACGCAGCCGTCCGGAACTACCGGACTGCGGTTGATGCCGAATGTGACTTTCACCCTGGCATACATGCCCGGCTTCAGGACGCGGTCGGCGTTGGCCACCTGGACTTCGGCCTTGAACGTATGGGTGGCTGCGTCTATCGTAGGATAGATCCGGACAATGCGGCCGGAGAATGTCTGTCCCGGCAGCGCATCCACGCTCACCGTCACGACATCGTTTTTCTTCACACTGGTATAGTCCGCCTCGGAGATCCCGACAAGCATCTTCACCGGAGTGATCTGCTCCACCACATAGATAGGAGTCCCCGTGTACATGTCGCCTCTGTCATAGTTTCTTGCGGTAATCACTCCGCTGATCGGCGAACGGAGGACCGTATTCTCAAGCAGATTGTTGTACTGGGTTCTGGAGACATTGTATTTGAGCTCCATCGCGTCCAGATCGGACTTGGATACGCCACCCTCTTCGTAGAGGCCCTTGAGACGGGAATATTCGAGCGAATCATTGGTCATCGTGAGCTTGGACTGGCTCAGGGAGACTTCATCCATCCTGGCCACGACCTGACCGGCTTTCACATAATCTCCGATCTCCACATATATGCGCTGGATCCTCGATGCGCTCTGCGGCGCGATGTTGTTGGTGGCATACGCCTCCACCGTGGACGTGTATTCGTCTTCCTGCGGTACATCCTTGACTGTCACGTCCATCACGCTGACGGAGGCAACTTTTTCTTCCGCAGGTGCAGCATTCCCGCTTCCTGTATTGTCAGATTTGCCGTTTCCGCAACCAGCCACCATCAGGATGGACAATGCGGGAATGATTGTTTTTACTGCTGATTTCATATTTCTTTGATCTTTTTTCTGTTTGGTAATCCTTATGTCAATGCGCCTGCGGGCTTATCGGTTGTCGAGGTCCACATTGCCCTCGTCATCGATGAAGTCATATCCGAGAGTCTTCTCGAGATTGGATTTGGCTACAATATAGTTGTACACTGTCTGGGACACCGCAAGCCTTGCCTGGGTAAGCGCGAGCTGGGCGTCATTGAGCTCGGTGATCGTGCTGCGGCCGACATTGTAGGACTTGACTGCGATGTCATAGGCCTTCTGCGCCGTCTCCACCGCATCCTCCGCTGCGGAATGGCTCTTCATCTGAGTCTCCATAGTGTTGAGATTCTGACGGATGGAGATTTTGAGCTGCCGTGCGGTATCATCCGTCTGTACAGCAAGCTCCGCAGCCTGCACCTTGGCCTGGCGCACATCGTTGAGCCTCTTGCCGCCGGAGAAGATGGGGATGTTGAGGCTCAGCCCTATATAAGAATAAGGCGTCCACCTGTAGCTGCTGAAGTTGAAGTCGTTGGTCATGGCGTTCATGCTGTAGGAAAATGCCGCCGACAGCGTAGGCAGATACGCATATTTCTGAAGCCTCACGGTCTGCGCCAGCTGATCCGCCTGAATCGCAAGCTGCCTCATCGTGGTGTTGTAGTCCAGCGAGATGTCTTCGCCCTGACGGACGTCATACGTCATGTCCGCAGAGTAGTCCTCCAGCGCCCCGGCGACATCTATGTCCCTGTCGAGGTCCACGCCCATCACCGCCTTGAGCTGCCACAGGGCGAGGATGACGGAACTCTCCGCATTATAGACATTAGGTATGGCGTTGGCCACCGTGGACTTGGCCCTCGTGAAATCGAGCTCCGAGGCTTTCTGCGCATTGTAGCGCATCTTCGTCTGCTCGAAATTCTGTACTGCGTTGTCATAGACATCCTTATATACGGACAGCGCCTCCTTGGCCAGAAGCACCGCATAATAAGCCTGCTTGACCTGGGTCACCATATCGAGCCTGGACGACCTCGCCTTCTCGACAGCCAGCTCGACCGCCGTCCCGGAGATCTGTATGCTCTTCCAGAGCTGGGCGTTTATGACAGGCATCGTCGCGGTGACACCGCCGTTGTAGGTATTCCAACGGCCCACTTCGATTCCGCCTCCGCTTGAAGCCAATGCGGAAGACGCGTCAGAACCCGCGCCCGTGCCGGCATCCGATCCGCTCTCCCCGGTGTCCCCGCCGAGGCTGCTCATATCGAAGTCCATGTACATCACCTGTTTCTTGATGGTTCTCTGGAAACTCCCCGTCAGATCAATCTGCGGGAAAAGAGAGGCATACGTGCCTTTTCTCGCATAACCTGTCCTCTCTATCTCCTGATCCGCCACACGGACAGACGCATTTTCGCTCAATGCGATCTTGAGAGCCTCATCCAATGTTATGACCGCCGTGGTCTTTGTCGTGTCCGCCTCCTGCGCCAGCGCATTCAGGGACAACATCACCGAGCCTGCGACAAGCAGCATCCCCGGAAATCCAATTTTCATACTTTTCAACTGTTAGACTCTGTTTTGAACTTGTTTCTTTTTCATTACGGCCGAAGGCTTCACGTCTTCAAGGCCATATTTCTCCCGGCGGAAACAGACTATCGGCAGCCGTTTTCTGTCGCGAAGACCGCTGCCGAATTGCAAAAAATACGCCACCTTTATTGCAAAAATGGACTATTTATTCTCTTTTTGGCCACAAAACGAAACAACTCACTTATCGTAACCCCGCCGGCCTCTTCCGCACATAAGCATATACGAGAAAGCCTATTCCCAGAATGACAAACGGAATGCTCAATATCTGCCCCATATCGAGGACCATATCATTCTCGAAAGCCACCTGCGGCTCCTTAATGAACTCGATTATGAACCGCATCCCGAAACATACGATGAAGAAGATGCCTATGAATGTGCCCCTGTACAGTTTGTCCAGCTTGTGCCTGTACAGCCACAGCAGGCCGATGCCGAGCAGAAGATAGCTGAGAGCCTCATAAATCTGGGTCGGATGCTTCGGCTCGGTCTCTCCCCTGAGACTGAATATGAATCCCCACGGAAGCGAAGTCACGTCACCGTAGATCTCCGAATTCATCAGGTTCCCGAGACGGATGAATGTGGCCGCGAACGACACCGCTATGCACAGGCGGTCCAGCAGCCATACGAAATCAAAACCGTTCTTCCGCCCATAATGATGTGCATACCAGAGCATCGCGAAGAGAAGCGCAATCGTGCCTCCGTGACTGGCCAGCCCTCCTTTCCAGGGCATGAATATCTCCAGAAATCCCTGCCAGCTGCCGAAATAATAGTCAGGCTGATAGAAGATGCAGTGCCCGAGCCTCGCGCCCACGATAGTGCCTATGAGCAATGTATAGAGCAGCGAGTCCAGCAGATCCTCACAGACGCCTTCACGTCTGAAGAATCCTCTGAACATAAACCAGCCGAGGATGAATCCGGATACGAAAAGCAGTGAATACCACCTCAATCCGAAACTGCCGATATGGAAAATCACGGGACTCGCATCCCAGTGCACAAATAAAAGCTCCAACATTTCTCTCAGATTTTAGAAGTTGTTTTGAGACAATTCCTCTTTTTCTCGGGCGGCGCAAATTTAAGCATTTTGTGCGGAATATGTTGTATCTTTGCGCAGATATGGACTAATGACGGACATCACACTATGGCGAACGATATACTATTGGAAATCAAAGGACTGCACGCATCGGTCGGAGACAGGGAGATCCTCGGCGGAGTAGATCTGACCATCCGCAAAGGCGAAATCCACGCAGTCATGGGGCCGAACGGAGCCGGGAAGAGCACATTGTCTTCCGTGCTGACAGGCAAGCCTTTGTACACCGTGACGGGAGGAAGCGTCACCTTTATGGGAAGAGATCTTCTGGCGATGTCTCCGGAGGAGCGCTCCTGGGCGGGAATCTTCATGTCCTTCCAATATCCGGTGGAGATCCCGGGGGTCACCATCACCAATTTCATGAAGACCGCCGTCAATGCAAGGCGCAAAGCCGAGGGTAAGGAGCCGATGAAAGCCGGCGAGTTTCTCGCCCTGATGAAGGAGAAGATGGCTTTTGTACAGATGCGTCCCGAATTCGCCAAGCGCGAGGTCAATGTCGGATTTTCCGGCGGAGAGAAGAAGCGCAACGAAATCTTCCAGATGGCGATGCTCGACCCCGTCCTGTCCATTCTGGACGAGACGGACAGCGGACTGGATGTGGATGCGCTCCGGATCGTCGCCGACGGTGTGCGCACCCTCCACACCCCGGAGAAATCGGCCATCGTCATCACACACTACAAGCGGCTTCTTGACTACATTGTGCCCGATGTCGTCCACGTTCTCAAGGGCGGACGCATAGTGGCGACCGCCGGCCGGGAGCTGGTGGACAAGATCGAGGACAACGGCTATGACATCTTCTGATACAGACGGCTGCAAGCTATGAAGGAGAAGCGGAAAATCATTGACAGAGGGCATTACGAAGACATCCCCGCCGTCCGCACCGCAAGGACCGTGGAAGTCTCTGCGGGAGAGTCGTTCGACAAAGTCTATATCTTGTCCGGAGAGCGTACTCCGGGCGACGGCGGCTTCCCGGCGGGACAGGATGCGGTATCCGTCTGCACAGAGCTGCCGTTTGACAACATCATCGCCGGCGAAGGCTCCAGAGTCAATGTCGTGCTGCTGATCCTGCCCGGCGTATCCGCCGAAGTATCAGTCCCGGTAGATATTGCTGGACAGAAAGCCGATGTAAACATCTCCGGCCTGTATGTGTGCGGAAGCGACGAGAAAGTCTCCATCCGCACCGATGTGCTTCACCGGGCGCCGTCCTGCTCATCAAGGCAGATATTCAACGGCATAGCATCCGGCAGAGCCGCCGTGAAGTTCTACGGCAAGATAACGGTCGCTCCCGACGCGCAGAAGACCGAGGCCTTCCAGACCAACCGCAACATCATCCTCTCTGACGAGGCCGGAGCCGAGACCAAGCCGCAGCTGGAGATCTATGCCGATGACGTGAAGTGCTCGCACGGAGCCACCGTCGGCCGGCTCAATGAAGACGAACAGTTCTATATGCGCTCCAGAGGCATTCCGGAAGAGGAGGCGAAAGTCCTCCAGATGATTTCCTTCATCGCGCCCGTCCTCGCCTCCGTCGGGGACGAGGCGCTCCGCACATCTCTCAACACCTTGATCGAAAACGCCGTAAGAGACCTGTAGCCCCCGCACCGTCCGCAGCCCGCACTCTTATTTGTAATCCCTATTTGTAACCCCCTCCTCTTAGATATGAGCATTGAATATCCCGGCACTTTCTGGAAAGACTACTCCCTCGTGGACTCCGGCGAAGGCGAAAAGCTGGAAAGATTCGGAGAATACCTTATGATCCGCCCGGAGCCTAAAGCCCTGTGGGGCAAATCGATGTCCGCCGGGCAATGGGAGAAGTCCGCGCATACCAGGTTCCAGCCGGGCGCTGGCTTCGGAAAAGCCGGCAAGGAGGACAGCGGCACATGGGAACGCCTCAAGAAGACTGATGACCAATGGTATATCCGCTACCGAGGGGCGCAGAAAGGCCTTGACTTTTCTCTCAGGCTCGGGCTCACATCGTTCAAGCACGTGGGCGTGTTCCCGGAGCAGGCGGCGAATTGGGAATACATCTATAGGGAGACATCGGCGCTGGCCGCCGGAGGGAAAAAGCCCCGTGTCCTCAACCTGTTCGCCTATACCGGAGCGGCATCGCTTGCGGCCAGAGCCGCAGGAGCCGATGTCACCCACCTCGACTCGGTACGACAGGTCGTCACCTGGGCCAACGGCAATATGGCCGCCAGCCGTCTTGACGGGATCCGCTGGGTTGTGGAAGACGCCATGAAATTCGTCCGCAGAGAGGCGCGTAGAGGGAATGTCTATCAGGGGATTATCCTCGATCCTCCGGCCTACGGGCACGGCCCCGACGGAGAGAAATGGAAGCTGGACGAATGTCTGTTCGACATGATGCGGGGAGTAAGCTCCATTCTCGCCCCGAAAGACAGCTTCCTGGTGCTGAATCTGTATTCCAACGGGTTCTCGCCCCTCCTCGGTGAGACCGTGGTGAGAGAGGCGTTCTCGCTGAAGGAGACCGGCGGGGACTGCAAGATGGAGTCCGGAGAACTGGCCCTTCGGGACAGATTCGGCAAGAGTCTTCCTCTCAGCATCTATGTCAGACTGAAAAGATAGAGTCCGATGCCAAGAAAAGAGAAGATACGGGATATGTTCGACAGCATCGCCCCGGAATATGACAAGCTGAATCACATAATGTCCCTGGACATCGACAGGAGCTGGCGGAAGCGGGCGCTCCGGCAGATCTTCAGCCCGTCCGGGGCGGAAAAGGTCGGCCAGGGCAGCGGCGCCACCGCAGGAGCGCATCCGCTCAAGGTGCTGGATGTAGCCTGCGGCACGGGGGATTTCTCCATCGCCATAGCCGGAGAGATGATCCGCCGCAACAAAAAGACTGCCGGCAGCGTCACGGGACTGGACCTCTCGGAAGGGATGCTCCGGATAATGAAGGAGAAGATCCACGCCGCCGGACTTGGCGGCATCGTCACCTGCATAAACGGAGACTGCGAGGCGCTTGACTTCCCGGACGGGACTTTCGACAGAGTGACGGTCGCATTCGGAGTCAGAAACTTCGAGGACAGGGAACGGGGGCTTCGGGAGATCCTCCGGGTCCTGAAGCCCGGCGGAAAGCTGATCATCCTGGAGCTGTCCGTACCGTCAAATGCGGTAATACGGTGGCTGTTCAACCTCTATTTCCTGCATATTCTCCCGCTTGTCGGAGGCAAGGTGTCAGGAGACGAGGCGGCTTACCGCTATCTCCCGGCATCCGTCCTGAATTTCCCAGACAAAAAGGCGTTTACGCACATCCTGCGCACCTGCGGATACAATCTCGTCACACACAAGGCGTTCACCCTGGGGATCTGCCGCATGTACACTGGCGAGAAGTCCGTGAATCAGTTCTAAGAAGCTGTTCCCGCAGCTTCTTAATATTCTGCGGAAAATGATTAACTTTGCGGGCCGGACAGCGAAAGTTATACTTAATATTATAATATTATGCAACAGCACATTGATACTTACGATTTTACAGGCAAGAAAGCCATCGTGAGAGTTGACTTCAACGTTCCTCTGAACGAGAAATTCGAGATTACGGATGACACCCGCATCAGAGCTGCGCTTCCTACACTGAAGCACGTTCTCGCAAAAGGCGGCTCCCTCATCATCATGTCCCATCTCGGACGTCCGAAGGGAGTGGATGCCAAATTCTCTCTGAAACATATCGCAGGTCACGTATCGGAGTGCCTCGGCGCACCGGTGCAGTTCGCGGATGACTGCATGAAGGCCGATGCCCAGGCTGCCGCTTTGAAGCCGGGCGAAGTGCTTCTTCTTGAGAACCTCCGCTTCTACGCCGAGGAGGAAGGCAAGCCGAGAGGACTCAAGGAAGACGCGACCGACGATGAGAAGGCCGCTGCAAAGAAAGCCGTGAAGGAAAGCCAGAAGGAATTCGTGAAGCACCTCGCTTCCTACGCTGACTGCTACATCAATGACGCTTTCGGCACGGCTCACCGCGCACATGCTTCCACGGCGCTCATAGCCAAATACTTCCCTAATGACAAGATGTTCGGCTTCCTGATGGAGAAGGAAATCAAGGCCATTGACAATGTCCTGAAGAATGCGCAGCATCCTTTCACCGCCATCATCGGAGGCTCCAAGGTGTCTTCCAAGCTCGGAGTCATCAAGAATCTTCTCGGCAAGGTGGACAACCTCATCATCGGAGGCGGAATGGGATACACATTCATCAAAGCCCAGGGCGGACATATCGGAGTCTCTCTGCACGAAGATGAGCTCATCCCGGAGGCTCTCGACGTGATGAAAGAGGCCAAGGAGAAGGGCGTGAACCTCTCTCTCTCTGTGGAGACAGTCGCAGCCAAGGAGTTCAGCAACGATGCGGAGCACAAAGTGGTAGACATCTTCAACATCCCTGAAGGATGGGAGGGAATGGATGCGGCTCCGGCTTCTCTGGAGAACTGGAAGAAGATCATCCTTTCGTCCAAGACGGTCCTCTGGAACGGTCCTGTAGGCGTGTTTGAGATGCCTACTTTCGCCAAGGGTACTCTCGAAATCGCAGAGTTCCTCGCAGAGGCCACCAAGAACGGCGCTTACACTCTCGTAGGCGGCGGCGATTCCGTAGCTGCCGTGACCAAGATGGGCTATTCCGACAAGGTAAGCTATGTCTCCACGGGCGGCGGCGCAATGCTTGAGGCCATCGAAGGCAAAATCCTCCCGGGCATCGCAGCGATAGAGGAATAAGAAATTTAACGATCTTATAAACAAGAGGGGTGAACAGGCGTTCTGTTCATCCCTCTTGTCATTTACGTCCGGGAACATTCCTTACGCATCCCGGCGATAGAGCTTGGCCCAGGAGACCAGAGACCAGATGCCGTTGATGAGATACAGGCCGCTGACAACCGGCATGAAGACATTGCCGACGGATATGTGCATTATCAGCTGCGAGATATTGACCAGAAGCCAGGCGACCCAGCAATCCCACTTCTTCAATGCCGAGAGCAGCTGCGCCACCAATATCAGGATTGTCACGCACGCATCCAGATACGGCACCGGATCGGACGGGAACTTCCCGGCGAACACGGCACCTCCCAGAAGGCTTATGAGCCAGCCCCATACTCCGGCCCCCGCCAATATCGCCGCACACAATGCGATGCGCCAGCGCCAGGAAAGCATCGACACCTTCAGAGCGCGGCTGTCTTCCGAACTCCTCTCCCCGGCATGCGGATGTGTCCACCTGTAGTGCCCAAGAATATTGATACCGAGCGATATGGGTTGCAGGAGCAGATTGGCGTACAGATTCTTGTTCCAGAACAGGAGAAGAAGCAGAAGCGAATAGAGGTAGCCCACCCAGAAATTGTATCGGCTGTTGCGGCCTGCAAGGAACACGCAGACAAGACCGGCCGCCGAGGTGAGCAGGTCTATAAGCAGCACGGGCGTGCCGCCGCCTATTGTGAATAAGACATATTCCGTCCAGTTCATTTTCTCTCCTCCCCTATCCTACAGATCCTTCCAGCGACACCTGAAGCAGCTTCTGCGCCTCCACGGCAAACTCCATAGGCAGCTTGCTGAGCACGTCGCGGGCATAGCCGTTGACAATGAGGCCCACGGCATCCTCCGGGCAGATGCCCCTCTGGTTGCAGTAGAACAGCTGGTCTTCGCTGATCTTGGAAGTCGTAGCCTCGTGCTCCACCGTGGCTGTGGCATTGTCGCTGCGGACATCCGGGAACGTATGGGCCCCGCAGAGCGAGCCTATCAGGAGGCTGTCGCACTGGGAGAAATTCCTCGCTCCCGCCGCCCCGGGAAGCATCCTCACCATGCCCCGGTAGCTGTTCTGGCTGTGGCCTGCGGATATGCCCTTGCTCACGATACGGCTGCGAGTGCCTTTGCCTATGTGTATCATCTTGGTCCCAGTATCGGCCTGCTGCCAGTTGTTGGTCACGGCAACGGAATAGAACTCCGATGAAGAATAGTCACCCTTGAGTATGGTGCTCGGATATTTCCACGTTATCGCCGAACCTGTCTCCACCTGAGTCCAGGAAAGATGCGCCCCCTCCATGCAGATCCCCCTCTTGGTGACGAGATTGAGTATGCCTCCCCGGCCGTTTTCATCTCCCGGATACCAATTCTGGACAGTGCTGTATTTCACATCGGCATCTTTCATCGCCACGATCTCCACTACGGCCGCATGCAGCTGGTTTTCGTCCCTCATCGGAGCGGTGCAGCCCTCCATATAGCTCAGCGTGGAGCCCTCGTCGGCCACGATCAGCGTCCTTTCGAACTGTCCGGTCCCCTTGGCGTTGATACGGAAATAGCTTGACAGCTCCATCGGGCATTTGACGCCCTTGGGGATGTAGCAGAACGACCCGTCACTGAACACGGCGGAATTGAGCGCCGCGAAATAATTGTCCCCCGAAGGGACGACCGTAGCCAGATGCCTGCGCACAAGATCCGGATGCTCCCTGACTGCCTCGCTGAATGAGCAGAATATTATCCCCTTGTCCGCCAGCTCTTTGCGGAATGTGGTGGCGACAGATACCGAGTCAAACACCGCATCCACGGCGGTCACTCCGGCCAGGGCCTTGCGCTCCTTGAGCGGGATTCCGAGCTTGTCGAACGTCTCTTCGAGCTTGGGGTCGATCTCCTTCGGCCTGTCCGCATCTTTCTTGGGCGCGGCGAAATATATGATGTCCTGATAGTCGATGTGCGGCATGTCCAGATGCCCCCACTCCGGCATCTCCATCCGCTGCCACTTTCGGAAAGCGTCCAGCCGGAAGTCCAGAAGCCACTGCGGCTCCTGCTTCTTCGCGGAAATCAGTCTCACGATGTCCTCGTTCAGGCCTTTCGGGATGAACTCCTGATCCACATCCGTGACGAATCCTTCTCTGTATTCACTCTTCGTTATGTCCCGAAGAATGTCCTTTTCTTCATTGATATCCATATTCCAATCTGTCAAAGGCGGCCCGTCTATCTCATCTTCATGAGGTCAGCCATCACAATCGCCGCCATCGCCTCCACGACAGGCGGCGTGCGCAGCGCAAAACAGGTGTCGTGCCGGCCAGGCACTTTCAGTTTCACCATCTTCCCGGCATGCAGGTCAAACGTCTCCTGCACCTTGCCGATGCTCGATGTCGGCTTGAACGCCACCCGGAACACGACAGGATTGCCGTTTGAGATGCCTCCGTTCACGCCGCCGGCTCCGTTGCGAAGCGGAACGGCCTTGAGACTGCCGTTTACGTCCAACGACTTGCCCCTTTTCCCGAACGGATCATTGTGCTCGGAACCTTTCATCCGCGATGCGGCAAATCCGTCTCCGAATTCTATGCCGCGGACGCCCGGTATCGAGAACACTGCATGCGAAATCAGCGACTCCACGGAGTCGAAGAACGGCTCTCCCATCCCTGCCGGAATGTCGGTGATGCGGCATTCCACCACGCCGCCAAGAGAGTCCTGCTCCGCCATCGCGCCGTCTATCACCTCTTTCCATACAGTACAATCCGGGATATGTCCGTCCTCCCCGCGCTCTGCGATGATTTCCGCGACTGAGGCAGAGGACATCGCAGCCTCACGGCTCACTCCGCCGACTTCTATCAGCTCCGCATTCACGCTGCAAAGACACATCTTCTTGGCCACCACCCCGGCGGCGACGATCGGCAGTGTCAGACGGCCGGAGAAATGGCCTCCGCCCCGAGGGTCATTGAAGCCGCCGCTCTTGACAGCCGCCGTATAGTCCGCATGGCCCGGACGCGGCACTTCGGCGAAAAGGCCGTAGTCGTCCGATTTCACATTCCCGTTACGGAACAATATCGTCAGCGGAGCCCCTGTCGTGCGTCCTCTATAGACTCCGCTCAGGAACTCCGGCACATCCGCTTCGATCCTCGGTGTCGTCCCTGCGGCGCCGCTCTTCCGCCGTAATATATCCCTTGTGAAGTCTCCGGGTGACAACGACATTCCGGGAAGCGCCCCGTCAATGACCACACCCGTGGCATCTCCGTGAGATTCCCCGAAAATCGACACTCTGAATAATCTTCCAAATGAATCCATGACTTTTCTCCGTATAAGGAACTGTTTCTCGGCCGGCCGCCCCGGCCTTGGCGTCAAGTGTGCGGCAGCATCGACCCGAACATCTCGAAAAATGTCGGGAACGATTTCGCGACGCACTCCGCATTGTCTATTGTTATCGGTGAATCCGCCCCGAGTTCAGCCACTTTAAGAGCCATAGCCATCCTGTGGTCGCCGTACGAGGAATATTCTCCTCCCTTCAGCAGCTTGCCGGTCAGGATGCGCCGCGCAAGCGAATGTCCCTCGATGATGAGCGTCCCGGAAGATATCCTTGCGCTTACCCCCATCTTCGAAAGCATCTCCAATATGGCTCCGGCCCTGTCACTTTCCTTGTTGGCAAGCCTCTCCGTACCGGATATGCGGCTTGTGCCCTCACAGAAAGCGGCAAGCACGGCCACTGCCGGGAACAGGTCGGGACAGTTGGAAGCATCTATTTCAAACGCATTGAGAGGTGCTCTCTGCGAATGCACCACGCCCCTCGGGTCGTTGTCCCCCATCTGGGAGAGACACGCTCCGGCCTCCATAAGTATATCCATAATGGACAAATCCGCCTGCAGAGAGCGAGTGTCAAGCCCCGATATGTCCGCCCGGCCGAATATCGCACCCGCAACCAGGAAATTCGCCGCAGAGCTCCAGTCGCCCTCAAGCTCCATATCTGCGGCACGGTAGCGCTGTCCGCCCTTTATGTGCAATGTCATCTCGGTGCAGTCTTCCCAGTTTCTCGACTCGGCAAACGCCTCTCCGCCTTCCATCTCGCTGTAAATCCTCACGCCGAACGCCTTGAGGACATCCATGGTTATGAACAGATACGGGATGCTCTTGGGGTTGCGGACAACGACCGTAGAGTCCTCATCCAGCAGAGGCAGAGCCATCAGCAGTCCGGATATTATCTGCGAGCCTCCCTCTCCGGAGATCTCCCTGTCTCCCGGCAGGAGCTCGCCTCCAGCGGTCAGCGGGACTCTGACATCCTCGCCGCGCCGCCCGGACCCGCCATCGCTGCCGTCAGCATCGCCGCAGCAGGAAAGAGTCACGCCAAATGCTTCCATTATCTGCCCCGCACCCCGCAAAGGTCTGCGCAGCAATGTCCCCTCTCCCGTAATCTTTACCTGCCCCCGACCGATCACGGACATCAGCGGAATCATCAGCCGGGTCAGCAGCCCGGACTCCCCCGTATGCAGAGTTTCAAGGGCCAGCCGGCGTCTTCCCGCCCCTATGCCCCGTATCTTGAGCACTCCGCCGCAGGCCGCAGCCGGAGCGTCAGCACCCGAGGACTCAATGGAGACTTCCGCCCCCAGCGCCCGGGCCACGGAGATTGCGGATTCGTTGTCTCCGCAAGGAGAATATCCCCCGAGAGAGGACACTCCGTCAGCAAGGGCCGCCGCGATGATGGCACGCTGCGCAAAACTCTTGGACGAAGGCATCTGCAATACTTTTCCGCTGCCGAAAGCCCGCCTGCCCCCATAGACGATACGGCGCATCTCCGCCGTGCTCATCTGCCCCGGAGCGGAGGGTTCATCCCCGTCAAGAGCCGCGTATGTATAGGGCGCGCCTTTGCCGAGGCAGTCTATCCTGCTCTGCCGCCCTTCTTCGCCCATCGCGAATGCGACCAGTCTTGCCGGGTCGAAAAACGAATACAGAGACAGCACTCTGCGGCTGTCTTCATTGCCCCCTGCGTCTGATCCTTTGCCTGCAGTACCGCCGTCTGCGGCAGCAGGAGACGGTCTTGCCGTTGTGACTATCTTCGCGATGTCCGCCCCGAGACTGTAGCACTTCTCCGCCAGCGCCTTGAGCGCTTCTATGGATTCCGTACCGTTGAAATCGTGATAGGAACGTATGAGCACCGTGCCGTATTCCCTGGTCTCTCTGCGGATCCTCTTGGACATCATGGCCGGAGCCTCGAGCTCAATGTCCGCATAGGCGGCTCCGGAATGTATGGCCGTAATGAGACGGGACTCCGCTATCTGAATCGCCTGGGTGTCGAGTTTCCTGTCGTCCGCGCCGGCAAGACAGGCTCTCACCTCCGCCACCCTGCATGTCGCCACAAGCGGCACATCAGCACCGGAAAACAGCTCTTCGATGTCCTCCTGGCTGAGATGGCACCGGTCAAGCCGGATCTCCGCCATCTCCACTTCCCCGCTGTCAAGAATGGACAGGATCTCGTGGACGTCACCTTTCTGTATTGTCGTACAAATCATTCCCCAAAGATAGTGTTTAGTAACAAAACCCGAAAGGAGGGTGATTAAAAAGCCCGATGGACTTTTTAATCACCCTCCTCAGAGAACTCATCTGCCGATTATTTGCTTGCGGAGATCCAGCTCTGCTCGTAAATGCCCAGCTGCTTGGTCGTCTTGTACACTGACGGAATGCATATCACATCCACCTTGCTGCCTTCAGCGGCCTGGACATAGTAGAATATCTTGCTGCCGTTGAATTTACTGGTGCTGTTGTGGTTGAAGCTGAACGTATTGGTGCCGTCCGTGACGGAACCTTTGCTCTCGACCTTGGAGAATTTCACATCGATAGCCTCTGCAACAGTGACACCCTTTATCTTGACATAGCAGTTCAGGTACCTGTCATAGTCCTTGGCAAGGTCAGCAAGAGTGACCTCCAGCGGCTCGACATCATTCTCCGAAGTCGTCACCTGGGCAAATGCAAGATTGAACGAGGTCACTTCCGGCAGATTGCTGTACTGATAACCGTTTCCAAACACGCGGCCGTTGATTGTCTGTCCCACAGCGAGAGACACATCACATCCGTAGAGGAGAAGACCGCCTGTCGCATCCTCGATGAATATGTTGCTGCCGTTCTTGTATGAGACCTTAGCATTCTTGAGGTTGACATCAAAGCTGAATCTGGCCTTGCTTGT
>CAVECU010000010.1:17676-21592 GCA_963614015.1 uncultured Eubacteriales bacterium | reverse complement strand
GAGAAGGATTATGGGAAGGGCACGATCATGAAGTTGGGGGATCAGCCACAATGGGATGAACATCAGGTTATTCCGAGCGGTTCTATCGCACTTGACCATGCACTGGGCATAGGCGGTTACCCGAAAGGCAGGATAATCGAGATTTACGGGCCGGAGTCGAGCGGCAAGACCACGCTCGCCATCCACGCCATCGCGCAGGCCCAGAAAGCCGGCGGCATAGCGGCGATGATCGATGCCGAGCACGCATTTGACAGGTCTTACGCAAAGGCCCTCGGGGTGGATCTGGAGACTCTCCTCATCTCCCAGCCGGACAACGGGGAGCAGGCTCTGGAGATCGCAGACAACCTTATCCGGTCAGGCGCGATCGACATCATAGTCATCGACTCCGTGGCCGCATTGACTCCGAAGGCGGAGATCGAAGGCGAGATGGGAGACAACAAGGTGGGACTTCAGGCCAGGCTGATGAGCCAGGCGCTCAGGAAGCTTACGGCCAATATCAGCAAGACCAACACCTGCTGCATATTCATCAACCAGCTCCGCGAGAAGATCGGCGTGATGTTCGGCAATCCGGAGACCACCACCGGCGGCAATGCGCTGAAGTTCTATGCGTCAGTCCGCATCGACGTGAGACGCACCACTCAGCTCAAGGACGGAGAGGAGGCTCTCGGCAACCGTACGAGAGTGAAGGTCGTGAAGAACAAGATGGCTCCTCCTTTCAAGAAGGCGGAGTTCGACATCGTTTACGGCGAGGGCATTTCCAAGGCCGGCGAGATAGTGGACCTGGGTGTCGAGTTCGGCATCATCGGCAAGAGCGGCTCCTGGTTCAGCTACGGTGAGCAGAAGCTTGCGCAGGGGCGTGAGGCCACCAAGCAGCTGATAGTGGACAATGCCGAGCTCAGCGACGAGATCGAGGCCAAGATCCGCGAGGCCTTGAAAGGTGCTGAAGATTAGTTGTCTATCTTGCATCTGGACAGCTTCGCCGCAGTGTCATCATCTATGATCCCCGCATTCCGCAGACCTTCGACGGTCCGGAGATTGCGGGGATTGTTGTCCCTATACAGGACAATGGCTTTGGCTATGCTCCACTGACGGATATAAGGATGGGACTTCAGCGAGTCGGCCGGCAGACTCCACAGCCGGAACGGAGTCGGGGGAGTCCCGATTTCTATCAGATCCGCGATCTTGTCAAATCTCTCCCTGTCGAACCGGTAGATGTCCATCAGCTGCTCCTTGAAGGAATATCCTCCGAGCCGGGCTCTGTATTCCGTCATTTTCGAGGCAAAATAGCCTCCTATCCCCGGCAGGGAATCGAATGCGGCCGAATCGGCGGCGTTGATGTCGAGCAGAGGTATGTCTATGAAAGGCTCAAGCCGTCTGAATACGGAATCGTGCACGACATAGGATTTGGCGAAGTCGGATTTGCGTCTGAACCGGCCTCCCTTCTGCCGGTAATTGTCGATGGACTCCGCCTGTTTCAGTGAAAATCCGAGCCTGCACAAGTCCCTGACGGATGCGGTGTTGGGGTCGAACCGGAATGATTCATATTTTTTGGGCAGGAAGGCTTCCGCGATTTCCGATTTCGCCGCCTTCACTTCCGAAGATCTCCCGCTGTCTGATGAAGTCCCGGTTCCGCGCCCCGATGTGCGGAAAGAACCGGATGCCGATGGCGCGGAAAGTGAGGCGGATGAGTGCGCAGTTGAGCCCCGGCCGGCATCCGGACCTGCGGACACATATACCGTGTCCGGAGACGAACAGTCTGCCAGCAGCTTCAGCGCCGCCGCCCTGTGGATGAACAGAGCCGTCTGATAACCGATGATGAGAAATGCAAGAGCGATGGCTCCTGTTACAAATGAAGTCGAGAGTTCACGCTTCTTCTTTTCGTCTGTGTTTGACATAATCCCTTCTTTCACCCGCCTCTGATTCCTTATGTCCTGTATCCGCAGCATCCTCCTCACGATGTCTGCGTATATCCGCTCCCGCCACCACGATGACAATCTCGCCTTTCGGCTCGTTGGCCCTGAACCATTCCGCGACTTCGGAAACGGTGCCTCTGCGGTGCTCCTCATGCACTTTGGAGATCTCTCTGGCCACGGAACATTCCCGGTCGGCCCCGAAATGTTCCGCAAATTGTTCCAATGTCTTCACGAGCCGGTATGGCGATTCGTAGAAAATCATTGTCCTGCTCTCCGACGCCAGCGACCGGAGCAATGTCTGACGTCCTTTCTTCACCGGCAGAAAGCCCTCGAAACAGAATCTGTCGCAAGGCAGGCCGGATGACACTATCGCCGGGATGCAGGCCGTGGCCCCCGGCAGGGTCTGGACTTCGATTCCTTCGGCGGCGCAGGTGCGTGCCAGCAGAAACCCGGGGTCCGAGATGCCCGGCGTCCCGGCGTCGCTGACGAGAGCCACGTCCGCACCGGCGAGGATGCGGTCCTTTATGGATTCGACAGTCTGATGCTCGTTGAATTTGTGATGGGACTGAAGCTTCCCCCGGATGTCATAATGCTTCAGAAGCACGGAGCTTGTCCTGGTGTCCTCGGCCAATATGAGATCGGCCTCCTTCAGGACATTCACTGCCCGGAAAGTCATATCTTCCAGATTCCCGACAGGCGTCGGGACTATGTACAGCTTGCCTGCCATCGTGTTGTCAGTGACGGATTTTGCGGCGGACCGCCATCATGAATCTGCTGACGTGGTCCGAATTCATGTTCCACTCCGGAAATGTCTCGCCTATGTATGAGATCGCATTGTCCAGGGATGTCATGCCGTTGAGTTTTGTGACCGTGTCCTGAAATAGCATCGAGTCCCCACGGAACAGGCTGGTGATGAACATAACCCTGTCGTTCAGAGATATGGCGCTGCGGATGTCCTTGACCTCGGGCCCGGTCATGTCGCTTAGCCAGGCCGGCTTGTCAGGTTTGATATCCATCACGGCCTTGCCGGATCCGGCGGCATTGCGCTCGTTCAGATTCCGGGTCTTCTTCTCCGCCGCTTTCGCCGGAGTCCCGGCAGGGTCGTCTTCAAAAGTCTCTCCGAACAGGGATTCTCCTCCGTCTCCTGCCACCTCGTTCCGGGCCGGGCCGATAGCGTCGGCAGTCAGGGTTCCGTCTCCGGCCTCGGCCTTCGCTTCATCTTCAGCCTCCGCACTGAAATCCGGCATGTCCTCTTCCGAAGATGCCGGAGCCGTCTCGGAAGCGACTACGGAGATGTCACCGAGGAAATCCTCGTTACCGAGGTCAATCATCTCGGCGTCATCCTGCTGCGCCGGCCCGTACAGAGCTTTGAATTCCTCGATTTTCCGCTCGATGGCCTCCACTCCGGACTTCAGCTCGGAAAGTCCGGCTTCCAGATCGAGCAATGCTTCTTTCCAGCTGTCTTCCATATCGTTTCTGTCAAATTCGGCAATCTGCATGAGACCATCAATGCGGCATTCCCGTGCGGTCACGATGCATATCACACAAAATTACATCTTTAATGCGACAATCCCAACGCTCCTGTGCGGAACCTCGGACAGAACGCGTCAATATCGCGGCCGCGAGGATTGCAAAGTTCGGGCGGATTGAGTAATTTCGCGCACCGAATTCCGACAGACGACGTATGTATTCAGAAAATATCAGCAAGTCCGGCTGCATCGAGGTGATATGCGGCTCAATGTTCTCCGGCAAGACAGAAGAGCTCATCAGGAGGCTCAAGCGCGCCCAGTTCGCCAACCAGAAGATTGAGATTTTCAAGCCGGCGGTGGACAGCCGCTATTCCGATGTGGATGTCGTCTCACACGATCTGCACAGTATTCCATGCACCCCGGTGAAGGACGCGGAGCAGATGCTTGAAGCGGCGGAAGATACGCAGGTGGTCGGGATAGACGAGGCTCAGTTCTTCGGGGACAATCTTGTGAAAGTGGCCCAGAGCCTTGCAA
>CAVECU010000010.1:12572-17666 GCA_963614015.1 uncultured Eubacteriales bacterium | reverse complement strand
GCTTGACACCGACTATCTCGGCAAGCCGTTCGGGCCTATGCCCGCGCTTATGGCCATAGCCGAAGATGTGCAGAAAGTCCACGCCATCTGCGTCAAGTGCGGAAATCTGGCAAATCATTCCCACAGGCTCACCCGGAGCCACAAGCTCGTGGTCCTCGGCGAGAAAGATGTCTATGAGCCGCTGTGCCGCCGGTGCTACAACGAAGTCATCGCTTCCGAAAGCAGTAAGTAGCAGATTATCTCTACTCCACCAGGCCGGTGGCCTTGTTCCAGGACAGGGTCTTGTAGAAGTCGTCCAGCTCCGCGCTGCCGTTGGCCGGAAGATACATGCTCAGGCCGCAGTGCGTCCTTATGGTGATATCGATGAATTTCTCCGTAGCCTCGCAGTAATCGATGCAGTCATCCATCGCCGAATCGAATCCGGCAAGGTCCGCCGCCGGGATACCGCTTTGGACGAGAATGTCCCGCAAGTCGTAGAACCAGTGCTTGCTTCCTCTGAAGAAAGGCTGTACCGCAGATGGGTTGATGGCCGCTATCTTGGAACGGTATCCGAAGAACAGAGACTTGCACTCCGCCGCGAGCCTTTCCGTCTTGGCGCAGTCCACCATCGATATGGTCAGTGACCGGTATAAACCGCTCTTCTCCAGATAATGGGCAAACGAGTCCTCGCAGAGCCCTTTCAGATCCGGCGAAGAACCTCCGAGAAGCCTGTCGGCAGCTTTGGTGTAGTCGCAGAGTCCGTCGGCCATGATTTCCGTCACGGAGAATATGACTTTTGCGCAAGTTTCCCTCAAGGCATATGCGACCTCGACGCCTCCCATCAGGCAAGTGTCGAAGATGAGATAGTCCAGATGCATCGGAATGGCCGCCACGAAGTCCTCCAGCTCCATTTCATAGGCCGTGTCGCCTGAGGCGTTGTCCATCCCGATGCTCCTCACCCTCGGCTCTCCGGGTGCATATTCCGGCTCCACGTAAGGCACAAGTACAGGTGCCGGGGCTGAAGAGAACAGGCCGTGCGCCATTTTCCTTGACTTGGAAGATGTTGTGATCTTTCCGGAAGTGTAATATCCTGCAGGAAGCCATCCGCTTGAGTGCGAGGAGAATATCATTCCGTATCCATTGGCCGGATACAGGGATTTCACGAGACTGAGCACCTCTGACATGGTGCTTGCGGACGAGGCTATAGGGCTGTCGTTGAAGGTCTTGACGGTGTCGGCCGCGGCTTTGCCGTTGGAGTCGGAATAGAGTCTTATGAGATAAGCCGGTGTCCTTGTGCTGTAGTCATATGATGATTTGGTGCGCTTGGAAAACACCAGAAGAGCGTTGCGGCTTCCTTTCGACGGGAGGAAGCCGGAGTTCCTGACGTCATTGATGTCATCTTCCAGGTCTCCGCTGAGGGAATTGTAGCCTGCCGAATACATGACGAGCACATTGTCGAATGTGTCCGGCTCCGGCTCCGGCTGCGGATCTTTGAGGCACGAGCCGGAGACTGCGGCGGAGATGACCGCGGCCGCGGTCAGAAGAATATATGACAATATCCTGCGCATAGCCTCCAAAGGTACGGAATTGCCGGCACTCCTGCAAAAATGGGGAATAATCGAAATAGATTCTTACATTTGCACTGCGGAAAAAGGATTCCGTCATCTGACACCGATTCCAAAAAACGTGAAATATGAATACTGCTACAAAAATGCTTCTGACATTGGCTACAGCCGCAGCGGCCGTTTCCTGCGGACAGGGAGGGGAGGGGAGCGCTTCCTCTGACAAAAATTTCAAATATCTCATAGACGAGTTCGCTGACCTCAAGATTATGAGGTATCAGATTCCCGGCTGGGACAAGCTCTCGCTTCAGCAGAAAGAGTATATATATCACCTCAGTGAGGCTGCCAAATACGGATGGGACATCTATTGGGACCAGAACTGCAAGTACAATCTTCCTATACGCGACGTCCTGGTGAATATCATCGAAAACTATGAGGGCGACCGCGAGGCGCAGGATTTCCTGGACTTTATGACATATGCCAAGAGGGTGTTCTTCAGCAGCGGCATCCATCATCATTATGCGGAAGACAAGTTCTTCCCGGGATGTCCGCAGGAGTATTTCCGCTCGCTGATGGAGGCGGTCGGCGACGGAGAGAAGTGCGGGGAACTGCTCCCTGTCATCTATTCTCCGGATCTTTATGCCCAGAGGCGTTCTTCTTCGCCGGCAGGTGACATCGTCGCCCTCTCCGCCGTCAATTTCTATGACGGAGTGACCCGCGAGGAAGTGGAGAAATACTACGCCGGCATCGAGAAAGCCGATGATCCGGAGCCGATTTCTTACGGACTCAATACCAAGGTGGTCAAAGGCGAAGACGGCAAGATCATAGAGCTGCCGTGGAAGGTCGGCGGGATATACGGTCCTGCCATAGAGAAGATCTGCCAGGAACTTGAGAAAGCCAAAGCCGTGGCTGAGAATGACGTACAGCGTCAGGAAATCTCCGAGCTCCAGGAATATTACCGTACCGGCGATCTCAAGATGTGGGACAAATACAATATTACATGGGTCCGCGACACCGCCGGCAAGGTGGATTTCACCAACGGTTTCATCGAGGACTACAATGACCCTCTCGGCCGCAAAGGCTATTGGGAGGCCATCGTCAATGTGAAGGATTCGGCCGCTTCCGCAAGGACCGAGCTCCTCAGCGCCAATGCCCAGTGGTTTGAGGACAACGCTCCGATAGACCCGAGATTCAAGAAGAAGAGCGTCAAGGGGGTGAGCGCCAAGGTGATCGATGTTACCTGCCTCGGCGGCGGATGCTATCCTGCCACTCCTATCGGGATAAATCTTCCGAATGCCGACTGGATCCGCAAGGAATACGGTTCCAAGTCTGTCACTATCGCAAACATCACCCACGCCTATGACGCTGCGGCCAATGAATCGCCGAAGTCCGTGCTGGAGGAGTTCGCATATTCTGATGAAGAGAAGGCGATGCAGAAGAAATACGGCGCTTATGATGACGAGATACATACCGACCTGCACGAGTGTCTGGGCCACGGCTCCGGACAGCTGCTGCCGGGCGTGTCCGCCACTGCGATGGGCGAGTTCGCTTCCGCGCTCGAGGAGGCGAGAGCCGATCTGTTCGGACTCTACTATATCGCTGACCCCAAGCTTGTCGAGCTGGGGATTCTCTCCGACAAGGAAGCCTACAAGGCGCAGTATTCCAACTATATCCGCAACGGCCTGATGGTCCAGACCAACAGGATTGAGCTCGGAAAGCAGATCACCGAGGCGCATATGCAGAACCGCCAGCTCATCGCCGCATGGTGCTATGAGAAAGGCAGGGACGCCAATGTGATCGAGAAAATTGTCCGGGACGGCAAGACCTATTTCACGGTGAATGACTACGAGGCGTTGAGAGGCCTGTTCGGGAAGCTTCTCGCCGAGATTCAGCGCATCAAGTCAGAAGGAGACTACGAGGCCGGCAAGGCGCTGATAATGAATTATGCAGTAAATATCGACCCTGCGCTGCACAAGGAGGTTCTGGAGCGTTACGCCTCTCTCGGGCTGAAGCCTTACGGCGGATTCGTCAATCCGGAGATCGTCCCTGTCGAGAAGGGAGGAAAAGTGGTTGACTACGAGGTCAGATATGTCGATGACTATCTCGGTCAGATGCTTGACTATTGCCGCAGATACGCTACACTATAGGCATAGTCCTGCCGGTTCCCGCAGGCGGATTCGCGCCCTTTTCCGTGCGGCGCGGGGCCCGCGGGCTTTCCAGCCACCTTGCAGAGAAGGGATTTCTAATTGCGTAAAAGTCTTGAAAGACAGCAGTTCAGCATTATCCTGCAGACGGGCGGGCACGTCCGTGTCGGACAGATACCTCAAAGGGTTCAGGACATATCTCCGGATAGAGAGGAACATGTCCCCGAACACCTGCGGCGCATATTGTTCCGATATGTCTGAATTTTTCGCCGCTCTTGCCGCCGGGGGCGACGCCGTTATCGACCCGTCTGCCGTGAGCCGCGAAGACATCATATCATACATGGGCTCCATTTCCGGCGGAGTCGGTGCGGCTCCTGCGGAGCTTTCCGGCCGGAGCCTTGCGGATTCTGCCAAGGCGGTGTCGAAGAGGACGCAGGCCAGAATCTTGAGCTCGCTCAGGGCGTTTTTCGGCTGGATGGTCCTGGAGGGGGAGATTGCGGACAATCCTTGCGACGGTCTGGAATCGCCCAAGATAGGGAGGTATCTTCCTGCTGTCCTGTCTGTTGAGGAAGTGGACGCCATAATGGATTCGGTGGAACTGAAAGGCTGGGATACGTTCAGGGACAGAGCTATTCTGGAGCTTCTGTACGGGTGCGGCCTCCGGGTGTCGGAAGTGTCCGGACTCGGGATTTCCAATGTCTATCTTGAAGAAGGCTTTGTCCGCATCATCGGCAAAGGCGACAAGGAAAGGCTCGTGCCGATGGGGGAGATGGCCCGGGATGCCGTGATGCGCTATCTGGAAGTCAGGCCGCAGCCGGACGGCGGAGATTGCGCGGACATCCTTTTCCTCAATAAATACGGGCGGGCGCTGAGCAGGATATCGATTTTCAATATGGTCAAGCGGCAGGCGCTTGCCGCCGGGATAAGCAAGGAAATTTCGCCCCATACTTTCCGCCATTCGTTCGCCACACATCTGATAGAAAACGGTGCTGACCTGCGTACCGTGCAGGAGATGCTCGGCCACGAAAGCGTGCTCACCACTGAAATCTACACGCATATAAGCCGTTCCGCCTGGCAGAGGGATATTCTTGAGCATCATCCGCGCAAATAACCTCGAATGTACTCGCCCGCGCTTTCGGAAAAATGCGAATCGAAACCGAAAATTCCCGTTTTGTGTGCTCCGGGTTTTGAAATTATCGAAAAATACTTAAATTTGCTTTCGAAATGATATTCCGAAAATGATGAAGAAAATTCTTGCGATTGCTGTCGCTTTCTTCACGCTGATTCTGGCGGCCGGATGTTCTGCCGGGGAAAGTGCGGCGAAAGGACAGTTCGATATTTCCGTCTATCTGCCTTCGGCCATCTCCATCGAAGACGGCGGGACTTATACGTTCGAGATTCTTGGCGGA
>CAVECU010000010.1:9852-12562 GCA_963614015.1 uncultured Eubacteriales bacterium | reverse complement strand
GCGGTGACGTGATGAATCTCTCAAGCGCGTTCGGCAAGAGCTGGTCGCTTCCGCTGAGCGGCATAACGGCGAAGAGTTTCGATATTGTCTTTCCAAAGGGCTTTGTGTCAGGCAGATATGCTTTTGTAATCTCTCGGGGGGGGGGAGGAAGTATCTCTAGGGTCTTCTCAGATAAGCGTCTCGTATGACGGCGCTGATGTCAAGCTTGATCCCTCCACCACAGTTTACGGCTATGTAAAATGTGACGACGCTCCCGTAGCCGGTGCGGTCATCTCCGACGGGTATGAAGTCGTGGTGACCGGTGATGACGGCCTGTATCAGATGGCCAGTCTCAAGAAGAATCCGTATGTGTTCATAAGCATTCCGTCGGGATATACGGTCGATGCCGACGGCATTCTCCCGACTTTCATGGTGTATCTGGCCAAGTCGGCGGATACGGCGGAGCGTGCCGACTTCAACCTCATCCGTGAAGAAGGGCAGAAGAACCACACGATGCTCTTCTTCGGCGACATCCACCTTGCGAACAGAAACAAGGACAGGGCGCAGTTCGCCGATTTCGTGTCCGATGTCAATTCCTATGTCTCCACGGTGTCCGGACCGGTCTATGCCATGACTCTCGGCGACATGACATGGGATGTGTACTGGTACAGCAACAACTATTTCTTCGAGCAGTATCTCCGGGATGCCGGCAAGCTCACCGGACTCAAGGTCTTCCATACGATAGGAAATCACGATCACGATATGAACGCCACGGGCGACTGGGACACGGTGATCAAATACAAGAATGCGATATGCCCGAACTATTATTCGTTCAATGTCGGAGACGTCCACTACATCTCTCTTGACGATATCATTTGCCGCAACACGCAGGCATCCAAGACAAACGGCGATTACCGGAAATACGGTGAGGATATGGCTCCGGAAGTCATCGCATGGCTCAAGAAAGATCTCTCGTTCGTCAGCAAGTCCGCAAGGATAGTGGTCGCGGCTCACGCACCGCTGTTCCATCAGGACGGATCCGTATCGCTGTCCGGTTGCGACGAGCTGACGGAGTGTTTCTCCGGCTATGATGTGGATTTCGTGACCGGTCACACCCACAAGATGTGGAATGTGGACAAGATGGCTGACAGGAAGATCTATGAGCACAATTCCGGAGCCGTATGCGCGACATGGTGGTGGACAGGGTATTACACCTCCGGACTCAATATCGCCCAGGACGGCGCTCCCGGAGGCTGGAGGATAATGAACGTGAAGGGGACAGAGCTGGATTGGCAGTTCAAGGGCGTGCAGCGCCCGGTGGACTATCAGATGCGCACATACGACAGGAACGAAATCTCGATAACGGCTTCCGCCTTTGCTCCGTCCGCTTCCGAGTCGATGGCGAAAGCGTTCGATGACCTTGTCAGCGACAGCGGCTGGGCCGGGACTTCCAAGGACAACTACGTCTATGTCAATGTCTGGGACTATGATCCCGAGTGGACTGTGTCCGTGACCGAGAAGGAGACCGGAAAGGCCCTTGAAGTGAAGAACGTCACCTGCTGCGATCCTCTCTATCTCATCGCATACTCGGCAAGGAGATACAATGCGGACAAGGCTCCGTCCTTCGCTCCGTTCCGGACGAACCACATGTTCGTGGTCCGGGCGTCTTCGGCCACGACCACACTTCAGATAACGGTGAAGGACCGGTTCGGCAGGACATACAGTCAGAGCATGTCAAGGCCGAAGACATTCAGCCTGGCCGCATACGCGAAGGAATAATTGATAACCAAATAAAAACACTATGACTAACAATCTACTGAAGCCATTGATGGTGCTTGCTGTCCTGGTCTCCGGCGGGCTTTCCGCCATTGCGCAGCAAGTCAGAGGCACTGTCTATGACACGGACAAGCCCGAGCCTATGGCCGGTGCGACTGTCGTCGTTCAGAACAGAAATGTGGCGACCATCACGGATGCCGATGGCAAATTCGTGATACAGGCCGGGGAGGGCGATGTCCTTCTCGTGTCGTTCATGGGATACACGGAGCAGACTGTCACCGTGGGCAAGGCGTCGGTCTATGAGATCGTGATGTCTCCGGATTCGGAGCAGCTGTCGGAAGTCATCGTGACTGCGCTCGGAATGAAAAGGGAGAAACGCTCTCTCGGATATGCCGCCACTGACGTCTCCGGCGACAAGCTCAGTCAGACCCAGAGCAGCAACTGGCTTTCCGGTCTTCAGGGCAAGGTGGCCGGCGTGCAGTTCAACAGCGCGTCTTCGGGACCTATCAGTTCGCAGAGGGTCGTTGTCCGCGGCGAATCTTCGCTCTCGGGCGATTCCGGGGCGCTTTTCGTGGTGGATGGAATTCCGATCACTTCCGGTTCCATTTCCAACGGTTCCGGAGCCCTTTATACCAACAATGATGCGAACATCGACTTCGGTGACGGAGCTTCCGACATCAACCCTGACGACATAGAGTCCATCACGGTCCTCAAGGGAGCGGCCGCGACTGCTCTCTACGGCTCCCGCGCCGGAAACGGAGCGATCATCATCACCACCAAGAGCGGACGTGCCACCAAGGGCGTGGGCGTCACCTACAGCTCCACTGTGACGATTGATAATGCGAGCTATTGGCCTGATTTCCAGACAAAGTACGGCGCAGGCGGCGATATGGGCGCTTCCGAATACAACTTCTGGGCTGCCTCGACCGTGTCTGACGGCCTGACGGCTCACAAC
>CAVECU010000010.1:0-9842 GCA_963614015.1 uncultured Eubacteriales bacterium | reverse complement strand
GCCTTTCGGCGACGGTACGAAGATGCGTTATATGTATTCCGGAATGAATTGGGAGACAGGCATAGCCGAGCGTACGCCGTATGTCTATGCCGACGACTGGTTCACCGGAGTCTTCCGCACGGGTACGACGGTGGACAACGTGATCTCGATCGAAGGAGGCAACGGCAAGGGTACCAGCACCCGTTTCTCCATCAAGGATACGCGCAACGACTATATTCTGCCGAATACCGGATACACGAAGCAGACGATTTCGTTCAGCTTCAATTCGCAGATAAGCAAGTACCTCACCGTCACGGCGAAGGCCAATTATTACTGCACCGACTCCGACAATATGCCGTCAAGCGCATATGCCAACGATTCCATCATGTACCAGCTCGTGTGGTCTTCCAATGTCAACAGTATGAACGACTACTATGACGAGTACATCAACGGGCGGTTCAATGCGGAGAACTACGACAACTACGCCAATCTTGCGATGAGGAACAACTATTACAACCCTTACCGCACCCTCTATCTGTACACCAACTCCATGGACAAGGACAGATTCCTCGGCAACGTCGGGGTCAATGCCAATATCTGGAAGAACAAGCTGACCCTCGACATCAAGGCCGGAGTGGATATGACCAACGAGTTCCGTACGCAGAGAAGGCCGAAATATTCGTATGCCAATCCGAACGGCTTCTATCGCGAGCAGAGCATCAACATCTATGAGATCAACACCGATTTCATGCTCAAATACACCGATGCTTTCGTCGGCGACAGACTCTCGCTCACGGCCGGCTTCGGCGGCAACTCCATGAGATACAACAGGAGAAGCACCAAGGTCACGCTTTCGCAGATAGACATCGACAATGTGTTCAACCTGGACAACTATCCTTCGGGCGTGATTCCGGAGAATTCGATGTACCGCTCCGAGAAAGTGGTGAATTCGCTCTATTCTCTCGTGTCTCTCGGCTGGAACGACTGGGCGTATCTCGATCTGACGGCGCGCAACGACTGGTCCTCGACCCTTGCGAAGGGATATTGGTCCTATTTCTATCCTTCGGTCAGCGCGTCTCTCCTTGTGGACAAAGTGGCGGACTTCTCACACAATCTGCCGTGGTTCACATTCCTCAAGATCAGGGCTTCCTGGGCCAATGTCGGCAAGGATACTTCCGCTTATGCTCTGGACCACACGTATTCTTCCACTGATTTCGCCGGAGGATACCGCCCTGCCGCGACTACGCCGAAAGTGGATCTCGCTCCGGAAAATGTGGAGACTTGGGAGGCCGGAATCGAGGCCAAGTTCCTCAAGAACCGCATAGGTCTGGATGTCGCCGTGTATCAGTCAGACGCCACCAATCAGATCTACGACGTGCCGTACGACTATATCACCGGCTCCAAGTATTACACTCAGAATATCGGACTTATCCGCAACAGGGGTATAGAGATATCAGCACATTTCGTTCCCGTCAAGTTCAAGGACTGGACCTGGACCGTCGATGTGAACGCCACGCGCAACATCGGTGTGCTCAAGCGTATGTATGACGGCTGGGACAATGACACGCCTTACGAGTCCGACATCTCGACCAAGATCGGCGGCCGGTTCCACATCTACAATTTCGTGGGCAAGCGCATGGGCGCGATGTACGGCTATGCCGTGAAGAAGGCTTCTCCGGGAAGCTATATTCTCGGAGAAGACGGGTCGAGAATTCCTTGCGCCGGACAGACTGTCATTTCGGCCGATACCGGACTTCCGACAGCTCCTGCGGCCACATCCGATGATGAGAAGTCCTACAACGGCTACGCCTATCTCGGCAATCTCAATCCGGAGTGGCTCGGCGGTATCTCCACTTCGCTCCGGTGGAAAGACTTGAGCGTCTCGGCGACATTCGCCGCGCAGATAGGCGGAAAGACATATTCCGCAACGGCTGCGTGCCTGAGCTATCAGGGCAAGCTTTCTGATTCGCTTGAGGGCCGCTATGACGGTATGGTGGTGGATGGAGTGAACCTTGTGGGCACGGATGAGGACGGCAATGCCATCTATAAGCTGAACACCACCCTCTGTACTGATGTTCAGCAGTATTACAACTCCACTTACGGCTCCCGCTACAATTTCGAGAAATACACTTATGACTCTTCATATCTCAAGATGAAGGAGCTCCGTATCGAGTACAAGCTGCCGAAGTCGCTTCTTGACAGGCAGAAAGTGAAAGTCCTGCAAGGTGCATCGGTCGCGTTCTTTGCTACCAATCTGTTCTGCATCACCAATTTCCCGTTCTTTGATCCTGAAGTGGGTTCGTTCAGCGGCTCGAATATCGTGAAAGGTGTGGAGGCCGGCGCATTCCCTATGAACAGGTCCTATGGTTTCAATCTTAAAGTTCAGTTCTAGCAATGAAAGCCATAAAAATATTTTTCGCGGGTGCCGCCGTCCTTGCGGCCGCAGTCTCCTGCACCAAGGACTTCGAGGAGATAAACACCAACCCGAACAAGTTGACCCTGGGGCAGATCTCCGCAGTCAACTGCATGGAGCCGCTGATGTACGGCATTCCTCGTCTGAGTCAGAACTACAGCTGGTATTTCGGGCACGAAATCTCCGGGATGACGGCCTGCACCAATTCGGGTACGCGCCAGGAGCACCGCTACAACATAAACGCAGCCAATTTCCAGAGCATCTGGGACAATTATGCCAGATATGGATTCGACGCCTGTCATATGTCGGCCCTCGCCCTGAAAGAAAAGGATACGTTCCTTGAGGCGATGGGGATTTTCTTCAAGGCATATGCGCTGAGCTGCCTTGCGACTCTCTACGGAGACATCCCTTATTCCGAAGCTTATCAGGGGTCGGCCAATATGACACCGGCGTTTGACAGCCAGGAAGATGTCTACAGACAGATCATCGGAGACCTGGATACGGCGGCGGTGAGATTCGCTCTCAAGTCTTCGAGCCGGGGCAAGGAACTTGACGCCCTCTATGCCGGAAGCTCGGCCAAATGGATCAAGTTCGCCAATTCCGTGAGGATGAGGGTGCTTCTGTATCTCGCGACCATGGATGAATCCTATTGGACCGAGATACAGAAAATGGTGGATGACCCGGTGAAATATCCTGTATTCGAGTCCAATGCGGACAATGCGACTCTCGTCCCGAAGGATGTCGATCCGTACAAGTCTTATTTCGGCAACGGCACGCCTACGACCAAGGCGGATTTCCAGATGCGCCGCTTCACGGAGCTTGCAGTGTCGATGCTCGTGACTACCGATGACAAGTTCTTCGCGGTGGACAAGGACCCGAGGCTTTCCGTGTGGGCGCAGCTCAACAAGACCGACCAGTGGCAGGGGACTGTGGCCGGAGCGGCTACCGAGGAGTGTCTTGAGGCGGAGAAACGCATCCTTACATATCAGAACTACAGCACGATGTGCCGACTTGATCAGCCTATGGAGCTTATGGACTATTCCGAGATCCTGTTCATCCAGGCAGAGGGCGTGCTCCGTGGCAAGCTCACCGTAGGCGGCAAGACTGCGAAAGAACTCTACGAGGCGGCAGTGACGGCCGATGTGGAGAAATGGGCTCCGATGGTCCAGTACAATGATCGTCCGAAAGCCGTCAAGCCGGCTGACATAGAGGCTCTTCTCGCCTCTCCTCTCGCAAGCTGGGATATCGCCGAGGCCAATACTGAGAACGGCACCAGGCTCGACGCTCTGGAGAAAGAGCTTTTCGCTCTTGTGCAGGGGACTTCTGAAGACAACGACGCCATCCGTGCCAAAAAGGCTGAAATAAAGGCGCTGAAAGCAGCGATGAACGGACGGTACCGCTCGACAGAAGACCTTCTCCTCTCACAGAAGTGGCTTTCTCTCTTCTATGTGGATTTCCAGCAGTTCAATGAGTGGAGAAGATGCGAGTATCCGAGACTCGTCATAGGCAACGGCACCATATACAATGCGTATGAGTATCCCACGAGATTTGAATATCCGACTTATACCGTTTCTTCCAACAATGCCAATGTCTCGGCGGCTCTGAACCGGATGGGCGGGGAGAATGATATGCACACCGCACTCGACTGGTCTCATGCCAAGAGAAACGGCGGCCATCGCGACCCTTATATGAGACACGATGCTTTCAACGACTAATTTGAGAAAAGTATGAAAAAGATAACCAAGATATTTTCCGCATTGATCTGCGGCCTGGCTCTTTTGCCGGCCTGCCAGAAGCAGGAAACTGTCGAGAATCCGTCTTTCGTGCTGTGTACGGACGGAGCGGAGGACAATATCATAGTTTACGGCGAGACGAAGACATATACCCAGGAGCTGAACTACTATGAATATGCGACCAAGGCTGTCGCTGCGGATTCCGTGTATCAGGCTCAGAGGTTCCACGTCTATTCCAACTGCGACTGGAAGATAGTCCCGCTGTCCGATGACCAGGACTGGATCGTGCCTTTCCCCGAGGACGGCGGCAGCGGCGAGGGGCTGATATATTTCCGCGTCAAGCGCAACAATGACCTTGCAGCGGAACGTACGGCGGGTTACCGATTCGTGATCAATGACGGCGCTTCCGACATCACTGTCGGTGGAACGTTCGTGATACACCAGATGTCGGCGAAGCCGCGTCTTGAGCTCAATGTCAACAAGGTGGAAGTCGCCTCGACCGGCGGGACCGCCACGGTGAGAGTGACATCGAATATCGCGTGGACTTACACCCTGACGGCCAGTGAAGAATATGCTTCCGACGCTCCGGAACTCTGGACCGTGGATAATACGGAGCTCAAGTATGACGACGAGGCGGAGACGACGCTCTCTCTTGTCAACAATATCAAGATCGCCTGCCCGGACAACTCCGCAGGGTCTATCCGGGGCTTCAACATCGTGGTCAGGGCGGCTGACGAATCGCTCGGCATCGATGAGATTGTGATCCCTGTCACGCAGGAAGGCGCCGGCGCTGAAATCGACGGCTTCCCGGTGAAGTGGAAAGCGAGCGCCGGGAACAGCTATTACACCAAATGGCTCTCCGCATCCAACCCTGTCCCTACGATAGACGCGGAGGAGGGAACCGGCACGATAACGTTCAACCGTGCGGACATACCGGGTCTTGACAGGAGCGCATCCACTTGTGACGCGTCCGGATCCAATCCGCGAGTGAACGGCGCATGGGCGGGAGACTATTATGAGTTCACGGCGGATGCCCCCGTCCCTGCCGGCTCTCTCATGAAGATCCAGTTCGAGGCCCGCATCTCCGGCTCGGGATGCCGCCACTGGAGGCTGGAATATCTCGACGGCGAAATGTGGAAGACGGCCGGGACTCTTCAGACGACCACGGCGCCGGATGGCTCAATAGTGAATTTTACACAGGATATGTATCCGGGCGGCAGCGGCGATGAATACAACAAGGTGATTTCGCAGGTTGTGAAATACGAGAATACGACATCCAAGGTCGTGTTCCGCTGGTATGTCGCATCCAATATCATCAGTTCAACTGGCGTGCTGATGGAGAAGCCTACCACGGCTTCGGCTCGTCTTGACTATTCCGGATCGGCTACGGGCGTCGAGCCTGAAATCAGCTGCGTCTCCGCCGGAAGCGAAAAACTCATATTCGGCAACGTGACCTGTTCAGAGGAGATCCTGCTTTTTGAGGGTACGCCGGACAATTCCAAGTCATTCACGGTGACTTCCGACCAGGATTATAAGATATCATCCGATTCGGACTGGATCTCCGTTGATGTCACATCTGCGGATGCGTATGTCGAGTCTCTGGTAAGTGTCACCTGCAAGCCGAGCACGCTCAGCACTCTGCGGGAGGGGCTCGTCACGATAACGTCCGGAATGACCAAGAAAGGCATCCGCGTCATCCAGTCCGCTGCCGGACAGGAGCTCAAGCCGTTCATATCCATCGTGGGCGGAAACTATGTCGAGATCGGTGCCGCCGACCGTTCGTTCACGGTCAAGGTGCAGCACAATGTGGACTACACGGTCAGCATTCCGGAAGGTGTGGACTGGGTGTCAGCCGAGTCGGTGGAGACAAGAAGTCTTGTCGATGAGACCGAGCTTATCCTGTACACCGCCGCAAATGCAAGGACATCCGCAAGGACCGCCGAGATCTCGCTTGTCAATGAAGAAGAGGGTCTCGTGACCCCTATAATCATCACGCAGGGGCCTGCCGGCTCGGTCCTGAAGGCGCAGTGGGTATTCTATGATGACCCGTCCAAGGACGCTTATGTGGAGACGTTCGGCACCACTGCCGGGACATTCAAGAACACGGCCGGCGACAACGGCATGTATATCGATGCAAACGGAAAGTCCTCAGGCAGCGGCCGCATCACCTTCGTGCAGGTGGACAAGACTTCGTTCGGCGGCACGACGGATCCGAAATATGTCGTGGGAGGTACCGGACATCCGTATGTCACCGGCGTATGGCCCGGGGATGCGTGGCATTTCACGGCCACTGACGGCAATGAATATCCGGCCGGAACCAAGCTTCACATCAGCTTCCTCACCCGCATTTCCGGTACGGGACAGCTGTATTGGATGCTTGAGGGCTGGGATGGCGCGGAATGGATCCCTGTGGATGACATCAAGACCGTCACCATCGACGGACAGGGCGAGATAGAGTACAATTTCGCGAATGCCAAGTCGAATGTCAAGGTCGATCATACATGGACCCTGTCCAAGGCCTGCACGACGATGATGTTCAGATACAGATGCGTGGCAAACTATACTCTTGGCAAGAAGGTGCTGGCCGCTCCTAACGGAGGTACCTGCCGGCTGGCGTCTGATACAGATGACCTTGTGGGGACGAGCCCGGTATTCGAGGTCGTGGAATAGAAGTCCCGGTTACGATATTCTGCGGAGGCGTGAACACTGCGGTTTGCGCCTCCGCTGTTTTTCGCTAATTTTGCGGAGGCTTGTCCGGCTCTGATTCCGGAAGCCGTCAAACTGTCTTTCCATGGCATCATATCTTCAGATCGAGAACATAAGCAAAAGTTACGGGACGAAAGTCCTGTTCGAGAATATCGGGTTCAATATCAACGAGGGCGACAAGATAGCGCTGATAGCTCCCAACGGGACAGGGAAATCCACGCTGCTCCGGATTCTCGCCGGCGATGACAAGTCCGATTCCGGCGGGCGGATAACATTCCTCCGGCACATCAGGATAGCCTTTCTGGCGCAGGAATATCAGTTCGATCCGGAGAAGGACGTATTCAGCCAGATAACGGACTCCGGCAGACGCTATACGGAGGGCCTTGATGAAGAAGCCGCCTTCGGGTACGAGCTGCGGGCGGCCAAGTTCATCTCGTCATTCGGCCTTGACAGGAACGCTCTGATGAAGAACCTCTCCGGCGGCGAGGTCAAGCGGGTGGCTCTCGCCGAGATGCTCGCCTCCGATGCGGACTTCTACATAATGGACGAGCCGACGAACCATCTCGACACCACCGCCATCGAATTCCTTGAGGACTGGCTGGGGCACTCCAGAAGCACGTTGCTGATGGTGACGCACGACAGATATTTCCTTGATCACGTGTGCAATACGGTGATGGAACTTGACAGGGGAGCGATATATGTCTATAGGGGAGGCTATGAAAACTATCTGGAGAAACGCCAGGAGAGGATTGACAGCTACAACAGCGAGACTGCCAAGGTCAACAACATCCTCCGCCGCGAGCTGGAGTGGATCCGGAGCACGCCGTGTGCCAGAAGCGGCAAGGCGAAATACCGCATTGACGCCTTTCACGAGCTGAAGCAGCGTGCGGAGCAGGTATATGTCTCCTCCAAGGTGTCCATGGATTCCCTTGAGCGGGGCTCCAGGCTCGGCAGCAAGATCATCGACTGCAAAGGGCTGAGTTTCAGATATGGCGAAGATGTGTATCTGGACGGATTCACATACAACTTCCGGCGCGGGGAGCGTGTCGGGATCGTGGGGAAGAACGGGACGGGGAAGTCCACATTCCTGAATATCCTGACAGGAAATATTCCCGCTGGCGGCACTCTGGACGGAGTCATAGAACGTGGCGAGTCTCTGAAAATCGGCTATTACCGTCAGGGAGGAATGTCGTTTGACGAGAATCAGACTGTCTTGGAGACTGTGGACGATCTGCATCTTCTCGGGCAGTTTCTGTTCAGCCACGACATGCTCACCGAGAAGGTGTCCAAGCTGTCCGGGGGAGAGAAGCGCAGACTGTATCTGCTGACGATTCTGATGCGGAATCCCAATCTGCTGATTCTCGATGAGCCGACGAATGACCTCGACATAGTCACTCTGGATATTCTGGAGGAGTATCTGATGGATTTCAAGGGCTCGCTTGTCATCGTGTCCCACGACAGGCATTTCCTTGACAGGCTGGCGGACCATCTGTTCATATTCTGCGGAGACGGGGTGGTGAAGGATTTCATCGGCTCGTACAGTGAATATCACGAATATATCCGTGGATATGAGGCGCGTAAGCGTCAGGAGGCCAAGGCTGCGGAAAAGCCGGCCGGCCGTAGTGATGCGAAGACTTCCCGGGATGACAGGCCCGTGCGCAAGAAACTGACCTACAAGGAACAGAAGGAGCTGGAGCAGATAGAGGCGGATCTTGAGGCTCTCGGCAGGGAGAAAAGCGGGCTTGAGACGCAGATGTCTCAGGGGACCTTGCCTCTTGACAAACTCAATGCGGCGTCGTCACGGTTCGGCGTCCTGTCTGATCTGATAAATGAGAAAGAGCTGCGCTGGCTTGAACTTCAGGAAAAAATGCAGTAACTTCGCCTTTCGTTCCGAAATGCCTACGCTTTCGGATTGGTTGCACTCCGGCTGTTTCGGAAATTATTTCAAAATAGCTTCAAAAACATTGAACGATGTCCAGATTCTTTGATCCGCCTGCTCCGAGCAGGCAGTCAGTTCCATCCGAGAAGGTCGATAAGACCTACGCCTCAATGAGATGGAAAGTATTCATCGGCGCATTCGTCGGTTATGCAGGATATTATCTTGTGCGCAAGAACCTTTCGCTGGCGGCTCCGGATATGATCTCCGGCGGCATTCTCGATGCGGGGAAAGTCGGACTTGCGATGTCGGCTGTCTCGATCGCCTATGCTTTCAGCAAATTCATAATGGGAAGCGTGTCCGACCGCTCGGACTCGCGCAAGTTCCTCTGCGTGGGGCTTGTGCTCTCCGCGTTGGCGATGATCGTCACCGGACTGATTCCTTACGGGAGCAATACGGCGCTGAACACGGCCATAATTTTCGGGCTTATGCTCATCGTGGGCTGGCTCTCGGGTATGGGCTGGCCTCCTTGCGGCAGGATTATGGCGCACTGGTTCTCCCAGAACGAACGCAGCTTCAAAATGAGCGTCTGGAACGTATCTCATACGATCGGAAGCTTCTCGCTGGGCTTCCTGGCCATCGCAGGAGTGAGCCTGTTCGCGTTTTTTGCTCCGACATTCGGGCTTGACGCTTCCCAGGCGTGGAGGGGCAACTTCATCTTCCCGGCTCTGGTGGCCATTGCAATCGCGCTGTTCTGCTGGTGGGCGATACGTGATACGCCCGAGTCCTGCGGACTTCCGTCCATTCAGGACTATCGCCGGGACTACAGCGGGGTGAAAGACAAGGGACAGAGCGGAGAGAAACTCCCGTTCAAGGTGCTTTTCGTGGATTATGTGTTCAAGAACAAGCTGTTGTGGGTGGTCGCGCTGAGCAACGTCTTTGTCTATATGGTGCGGTACGGCATCGGTGACTGGGCGCCGACTTTCCTTCAGGACGCCGGAATAATGACGGCGGACGAGAGCAAAGTGGCGTTCTCCGTGCACAATCTGGTAGGCGCTTTCGGGACAATTCTCTGCGGGCTTGCGACATCCCGGATTTTCAAGGGACGCTGTGCGCCGATGAATGTCATCTGCAT